>NZ_JBSFNS010000098.1:0-31309 GCF_053587275.1 Amycolatopsis sp. NPDC003676 | reverse complement strand
ATGGAGTCGACGAAGAAGTCCGGCGAGCTGATCGCCGCCCAGGCGCTCGCCGACCCGTCGCAGGCCGCGGTGGTGTCGGTCCGCAACGGGCAGCCAGTCGCCTGACCTGTAGTACCGGATCACCAAGTACCGTATTCCTGTGCGGCTTGGTGTTCTCGATGTCGGAAGCAATACCGTTCACCTGCTCGTGGTGGACGCGCATCGTGGTGGTCACCCGATGCCGATGAGCTCGTCGAAGTCGGCGTTACGGCTCTCGGAGAACATGGACGGGGACGGCCGCATCACCGAGGCGGGCGAGGCCAGGCTGGTCGCGACCATCGAGGAATTCGCCGATCTGGCGCGCAATTCCAAGTGCGTCGAGCTGATGCCGTTCGCCACATCGGCCCTGCGTGAGGCCACCAATTCCGACGAGGTGCTGGCCCGGGTGCGCGGCATGACCGGAGTCGATCTGCAGGTGCTCTCCGGCGACGACGAGGCCAGGCTGACGTTCCTCGCGGTGCGCCGCTGGTTCGGCTGGAGCGCGGGCCGCATCATCAACCTCGACATCGGCGGCGGCTCGCTGGAGATGTCCAACGGCGGCGACGAGGAACCCGATGTCGCGCTGTCGCTGCAGCTCGGCGCGGGCAGGCTCACCAGGGAATGGCTGCGCGACGATCCGCCGAGCAAGCGCAAGATCGCGGTCCTGCGCGATTGGCTCGACGCCGAGCTCGTCGCCCCCACCCGGACCATCATCGAAGCGGGCAAGCCCGACCTGGCCGTCGGCACCTCGAAGACGTTCCGCTCGCTGGCCAGGCTGACCGGGGCGGCACCCTCGGCCGCCGGTCCGCGGGTGCGCCGTACACTGACCAGCTCCGGTTTGCGCCAGCTGATCGCGTTCATCTCCCGGATGACCGCGGCCGACCGCGCGGAGCTGGAAGGCGTGAGTTCGGACCGGTCCCAGCAGTTGGTGGCCGGCGCACTGGTCGCGGAGGCGAGTATGCGGGCGTTGTCGCTCGACAGCATCGAGATCTGCCCATGGGCGCTGCGTGAAGGCCTGATCCTGCGCAAGCTGGATACCGAGCCGAACGGGGGCCCGTCGGTCGTCCCGCCGGTCGCGTCGGTGGCGAGAGCGGAGTCGGCATGAGCGCTGACGATTCGAAACAGCTATCGGTCGCCGAACTACTCGCGCGCAATGCCGCGCAGGGCGCGTCGCCGCCGGCGAGCGGTGGCGGCGGCAGGCGGCGGCGCAGTGGTCGCGGGCTCTCGGTCAACGATCTGACCGGGGAGAACGCGGCCGTCCGGCCGAACTCGCAGCAACGAGAAAGGGCCGCCCGCGAGCGCAACGCGGACGGCCCTTTCCTCAGGTGAAGCGTCAGTGCATCGGCACCGGCGGGGCGACCTCGCCGGGTTCCGCCGCTGCGGGAGCCACGCGCTTCTTCGGCAGGAAGAACGCGGGCACCAGGCACAGTGCCAGCAGGACGGTGCCCCACAGGAATGTCGTCGCGAACGACTCGCCCGCGAGGCCGGCCGCGGCGTCGTGGGTGGCCGGGTTCATCGTCGCCGCGGTGGCGACCAGCTGGCCCTGGCTCGTCGGGACGCCGAACTTTCCGGCGAGCAGCGCCGCCAGGATGATCGACATCACCGCGGACCCGATCGCGCCCGCGGTCTGCTGCAGGATGTTCGTCGCGGTCGAGGCCTTCGCCATGTCCTTGGACTGCAACGTCTGCAGCGCGGCCGAGGTGATCGGCATCATCGTGCAGCCGAGGCCGAGCCCGACGACGAACAGCGCGGCCAGCAGCAGCGGGTACGACGTGGTCGCGGTGACCTGGGTGAACGCGATCATGCCGACGACGATCAGCACCAGGCCGGGCACCACGATCTTGCGCGGCGCGATCTTGTCCGCCAGCCGCCCGGCGACCGGCATCGACACCACCGCGCCGAGGCTCTGCGGCACCAGCAGCAGACCGGCGTGCAGCGCGGTTTCGCCGCGCACCAGCACGAAATAGGTGGGCAGCAACAGCATCGCGCCGAAGAATCCGATGCAGAACACGGCCATCGTGATCATCGCGACCGAGAACGACCGGTTGCGGAACAGCTTCAGGTCGATCAGCGGATGCTCCACCTTGCTAGCGCGGAGAACAAACGCGACCAGCAGCACGAGCCCCGCCAGCGCGGGCAGCCACACCTCGAGTGCGGTGACGGTGCCGGTCGACGGGATCCGCGAAACACCGAAGATCAGCGCCGCGAGGCCCGGCGACACCATCAGCATGCCGAGGAAGTCGAAGCGGCCGGACGGTTCCGGGTCGTCCTTCGGCAGCAGCTTCAGCGCGAGCAGGAAGGCGATCAAGCCGATCGGGACGTTGATGTAGAAGATCCAGCGCCAGCTCACCGAGTCGACCAGCCAGCCGCCCAGGATCGGGCCGCACATCGGGCCGAGCAGCATCGGCACGCCGAGCACGGACATCACCCGGCCGATCCGCTGCGGGCCCGCCGTGCGGGTCAGGATCGTCATGCCCGCCGGCATCAGCATGCCGCCGCCGAGGCCCTGGACGACGCGGAACGCGATCAGCGATTCGACGTTCCAGGCGAGCCCGGCCAGCATCGAGCCGACCAGGAAGGTGCCGATCGCGAGCAGGTACAGCCGTTTCGTGCCGAACCGGTCGGACGCCCATCCGGTGACCGGGATGACCGTCGCCAGCGCCAGCATGTAGCCGGTCGCGACCCACTGGATGGTGTCGAAGGACGTGGTGAACTGAATGGTGAGCTTCTGAAGCGCGACATTGACCACGGTGGTGTCGAGGATCGCCATGATGGCGCCGAGCACCACCACGGAAGCGACCTTCAGCACTCCCCGGTCGAGTTTGTCACCGGCATCCGGCGCGGCCGGATTCGCTGGTGCGGACATGCGGAACCCCATCTGTTAGTGGTGAAGCGCAAGCCCGCGACGCGACAATACGACGGCGGTTCCCCCTTGCGCGCGCTCCAGACTAGCCGAGCGGCAAGCGGCGACGCAGCCTTTTTCGCTGGCGGAAGAACTGCGTGGGGACTTTTCGCGCCGTCGCGATGACCTGCGAAAAGCCCCCACGAGGGTCAGCAGATACTGTCCGTGCGCACCGGGTTGCCCAAACCGAACAACGGCCGCAGCTTCAGCCCGATCCAGGTGCCGAAAAGCGCGAACGCGCCCCACAGCCAGCCGTGCAGGCTGCCGACGGAAATGCCGCCGAGGTACGCGCCGATGTTGCAGCCGTTCGCCAGCCGCGCGCCGATGCCCATCAGGATTCCGCCGAGAATCGCGGCGACGGCGGTGCGCCACGGGATCGAGCTGTGGATCTTCCACGCGCCCGCGGCCGCCGCGGCGATGAACGCGCCGATCATGATGCCGATGTCGGTGAGGCTCGTCTTGTCCTGCCAGATCGGCTTGGACAGCGACGTCGCGTTCGCCTTCAGCTGCCAGAACTCCCACTGCTCCGGGTGCAGTCCGAACACCTGGAGAATTTTCGCGCCCCACAGGCTGAACGCACTCGTGACGCCCCAGATGCCGCCGGAAACCAGGTACACCGCGCCGGCCAGCACGCCGAGCACGACCGCGCCGACGAGGATCGGCCAGGAGCCGCGGAAGATCCGGGCGAAGCCGCGCGCGGTCGGGACGGTGTCGACCGGCGGCGGCACCCGGCGCTTCTGCACCAGCCGGGTCGCGAAGACGATCGCGAGGAGCACCGCGATCGTGATCGCCCACGAACCGAACCAGCCGACGTGATCCGACAAGAGGAATCCGGAAACCTGCGGCCAGCCGGTGAAAAGCGGGTAGCCCCAGGTGTAGAGGACCGATCCGGTGATGAAACCGCCGAGGGTCAGCACGATCGTCGACTGGCCGGCCCCGACCGCGAACAGCGTCCCGGACGCGCACGCGCCGCCGAGTTGCATGCCGATGGCGAACAGCGTGGCTCCGACGAACAACGCGAGCCCGATCGGCCCGACGTTCGCCACCGGCACCGGTTTGCTGCCGAAGAGACCCGCGCCGGTGCCGCAGATGAGGGCGATGAGCGTCGCGGCGGTGCCGAGCAGGAGGGTGTGCGCGCGAAGGCCCTGGCCGTTGCCGACCGCGATCAGCTGCCGCCAGGCGGACGTGAAACCGAAGCGGGAGTGGAAAAGGGCGAGGCCGAGCAGCAGCCCGAGCACGAGCAGGACCCCGAACTTCGCGCCGTGCGCGGCCCAGACGTAGGCGGTCAGCCCGACCGCGAGGACCGCGGCGACGGCGAGCGGGACGATCTTGACCGGCTCCTCCGGTTTAGGTGCCGGAGCCTCGCAGGAGGTCGGGAAATCGAGCAGTTTTCGCTCGTCGACAGGGGAATCGGTGGTCGCCACCACGTCTCCTGGGGGTGTCGGGGATTAACGGGACCCGCCCGGCGGCGGGCGGCGATCCACGTTAGGTCCGCGCGGGCGCCGCACGCAGCCTGTCCCACGGAGTGCGACGAACGGCCGAAACCGGGCGTCCGGACGGCCCCTTTGTACCGCCCCCGTCAGCTCTTGATGCAGATGGCTTCCTCGGGATCGGAGTACCAGCGGGCGGCGGTCGAACCGCTGCCCTCGCACGCCGAACGGTCCTTCGCGCCAGGCACCAGCTTGACGATTTCCGCGTTCTTCTGCGGATCGGTGCACGGCACCTTCTGGTAGGTCGTCGAGGCGGTCTGCAGCCCGGAGAGGCAATCCCCTTGCTGCACATTGGGAACGAGGCAGAGCACGCGGCGGTTCTTGCCGCCGGTGGTGTAGCGGTAGTAGTCGCCGCGCGGGCAGGTGCCGCTACGGCTGGCGCGGACGACGGCGACCTTGACGTTCGCTCCGGGGTCGGCGCAGTCGACGGTTTTCGTCGTCGTGGTCGAGCCGGACTTCTCGATGTGCATGCAGTCGCTGGCGTGGGTGTTGCTGGTCGAGTTGCCGAACGCGAAGAACCCGATGGCGACCCCGGCCGCCACGACCACCACCGCGACGGCGACCAGCACGACGGTCCTGGTCGGGAAGTTTCGCTTCGGGCTCTGCTGCGGCGGCATCCCGCCCGGGCCGTAGTGCTGCTGGAACGGCGACGGCCCGTTCTGGCCGTAGCCCGGCTGCGGTCCGTGCCCGTGCGGCGGGACGCTCACGTGATACCTCGCAAACCCGAAAGAAACATTCCGACCGGGCACATCCAACACGACGGCCGCGGGGGCGCGCAGAGGTTCGAGGCAGAAAAACAGAAAAGGCGCTCCGCGTAACGCGGAGCGCCCCTTCCCGGAAACCTGTGCGACGACTAGTCGCGCAGGTAAGACAGCAGACGCAGGATCTCGAGGTACAGCCACACCAGCGTGGTCATCAGGCCGAAGGCGGCGTACCAGGCCCACTTCGACGGCATGCCGGCGCGGATCATCTTGTCGGCCTGGTCGAAGTCGAGCAGGAAGCTGAACGCGGCGATGCCGATGACCACCAGGCTGAAGACGATGGCGAGCGGGCTGCCGTCGCGCAGCGGGTTGAAGCCGAAGAACACCGCGGTGACCAGGTTGACCAGCATCAGGATGGCCACGCCCGCGACCGCGCCGACGATCCACTTCGTGAGCTTCGGCGTGACCTTCACCGCGCCGGTCTTGTAGACGACCAGCATCGCGACGAACACGCCCGCGGTGCCGATGAGCGCCTGCAGGGCGATGCCCGGCAGGAACACCTCGAACAAGCCGCTGAGCGCACCGAGGAACAGGCCCTCGGCACCGGAGTAGACGAGCGTGAGCGGACCGCTCGGCTTCTGCTTGAAGATGATGACCAGAGACACGACGAGGCCCACCACGAGCCCGCCGATCAGCGCGCCGAGGAGCGGACCGCTCGGCGAAAGCCTGCCGAGGGAATCGCGGACGAGCTGGGACTGCGCCCAGATCGCCGTGAGCACGCCGACGACGAGCGCGACGCCGAGCGACATGCCGGTCTTGATGACGACGTCGTCGACCGTCATCGGACGGTCGGCGGAGGCGGTGCCCATCTGGCCGGGGCCGTAACCCGGGACGCCGCCTTGGCCCTGCGGCTGGCCGTAGGGCTGGTCGAAGCCGACGTTCGGCCCGTACTGCCCGGTCGCGGCCGCGCCGCGCGGGAGATTGCGGAACGCCGGGTTGCTGCTGGAACGCACCTGTCCTCCTGGACTTTATGGCACCTTGCATCGGGTTCAACGACCGCGGCGGCTCGCTGGTTCCCGTTCGGGTAAAGCCGATTTTACTCGTCACCCGCGCGGGTGAGCGACCCCCGTTACGGCCACCGTAGGCGATGAAGGTCACGACCGTTCACCGCAGGTCACCCGATGGTCTCTAGACAACTCCCATGGTGACCCGCGAACCTTCACATCGCGTGTCCGGGAAGTGACCGAACGCGTGTCGGGGAGTTGTTCGATCAGGTGAACTGCGAAGACGCCGTTCCGGCGTCGGCAGGCACGTCGAAGGAGCCAACACACCATGGGGTGGATCTCACGCCCGCGCGCTCGCTGGCGCGCGGCCGCCGGGCTGGTCGCGACCGCACTGCTCGGCGCACTCTCCGTAACCACACCGGGAATCGCCTCGGCTGCCACGGACCCGGTGAAGGGCCCTGGCCTGCCGATCGGCCACGACGAGGGCCCCACCCATTACGAAGATTGGCTCGGCTCGTACAAGGTGGGCGGCAAGAACGTCTTCTGTGTTCGGTTCCATCTGAAGGCACCGGGCAGCGACGAGGCGTACCAGCCGGGCGATGAACTGCTGACGAAGTGGGGCGAAAAGCTGCAGCCCGACGTCGCGGGCAACATCTCCTATCTGTTGCTGCGCTACGGCAATACCTCTGACAACAACGAGGCCGCCGCGCTGGCCCATCTGCTGCACTCGTGGACCGCCAAATCGCGAACGCCCGGCGACACAGAGTTCGGCACGCCCCCGGACAAGGCCGCCTATCCCGAGCAGAAGTACCTCAACGCGCTCACCCCGGCTGCGAAGGACGACGTGGCCAAGATGAAGACCGAGGCCGAGGCGAACCGCGGTCCGTGGACCGCGTCGGTCACCGCGCCGAAGGGCGATCAACACCTCGGCCAGCCAGCGACCTGGACGGTCACGGTAAAGAACTCCAAAGGCAAGGGCATCCCGGACGTTCCGGTGAAGCTGACCGCCACCGACGGGATCGTCGGCCAGGCAGACAAGAAGGCGGACGCGGAGAAGGCGTCCGACTCCTCTTCCGGCAACTCCGCGCCCCAGGCCGCGCAGAAGGACACGACGATCAAGACCGATGCGAACGGCACGGTCACGGTGAAGGTCACGCCGACCGGCGATCAGCCGAAGCTCGCCGCCTCGTTGTCCGCGCCCGCGGACAAGCCGACTGTGCAGAACCCGGTCAACACCAAGGACGGGATCCAGAGCGTCGTCGGCACCGGCGGGGAAAAGCAACTGACCGCACAGGGCGTGGTCGCCGTAGCGAAGCCGGGCAAGGTGCAGGTCACCAAGACCGACGCCAAGACCGGCAAGGGCATCGGCGGCGCGACTCTGCGGATCACTGGCAAGGACCGCAAGACCGCGGCCACCAGTCAGGACGGCAAGGCGCTCAACGGGCCCGACGGCCAGCCCGCCGTGGTCACCACCAGCGGCGACAACGGGACCGCGACCGTCGAGAATCTGCTTGCCCCGCAGGAAGTCTGTGTGGTCGAGGTGAACGCGCCGCCGGGTTACACCAACGCGTTCGACCCGAACAATCCGCCCGCCGCGTGCGGATCGCTGACGCCGGGCGGCACACTTGCCCTGACAGTGGCCAATACGCCGAACGAAGTGCCGCACGCGATTCCCGCCGGGGACCTGCCGGTGACGATGGCCAAGGGCACTGTCGAGACAAGTTTCTCCACGGGCGGCATCGCGGGTCTCGCGGCGCTGGTGCTCGTCGGTTCGGCGCTGGTCGGGTTCGCCGCTCGGCGGTCGGCCCGGCGGTAATCGAAAGCAGCAAGGGCAATGACCGGAAAAGGACGGCTGATCGGCGGGTTCGTGCTGGGCGCGGCAAGCGTGCTGGCAGTGGAACTCGCGACGGTCGTGATCAGTTCGCCGCCGACGACGGTGGTGGCCGGGAGCGCGTCCCCGGTCGCCGCCGCCGTACCGGCCGCTTCCCCGCAACAGCTGGCTCCCGCGCCGCCGCCGTCGAGCAGTGCGGCGCCGCCTAGCAGTTCGGCGGCCGCACCGCCGCCGGCCGCGCCCGCGGAGCATCGGCAAGCTCCGGAACCCGGACCGCAGGCGCCGGGCACGATCCGGCTGCCCGGCGGCGGGACCGCGGCGATGGTGCGTCAGGACCTCGGGCCGGGCAACACGCTTCCGGTGCCGTCGGACATCGGCCAGGCGGCGTGGTGGGGCGCGGATCTGGAAGCGGTCAGCGGCGCGAGCGTGTTCGCGGGCCACGTCAACTGGCGCGGCGCGACCGGTCCGTTCTCGGAGCTGTGGAGCGAACGCATCGGCGACGTGGTGACGATCGTGGACCGCGCGGGCAAGACGAGCCGGTACCGGATTTCCCAGCTGGTCACCGTGCACAAGAACGATCTGCCGAGCCGCGCCGACGATCTCTTCGGGCAGGCGGGTCCGCATCGGGTGGTCCTGGTGACCTGCGGCGGACGGTGGATCGGCGGCAGCGACGGGTACGAGGAGAACCGTGTGGTGATCGCGGACCCGGCGTGAGGGGTCCCCTCGTGCCCCGCTGAGACCGCGCGAGGGGGCCGTTCGCGCAGTTTCTGCCGGGCCCTCCGCTCGCGAAAATCCGCCGCCACCTGCGGAACCCCTTGCGGAAGCTAAGTTACTTGCGAGTAACCTCACCCTGCCGCGTTGTGGTCAGGGCGGCGTCCATGCAGCAGAATGCCCATGGGTTCAGGCGGCGGCACGGCGGAGGGTGATGGAGATGGCGACGTTCTTGGTGACAGGCGCGACCGGGTTGATCGGACGCCAGGTCACCCGGCAGCTGCTCACCCGGCCGGACGTGGAGCGGGTCGCGCTCGTGGTGCGCGCGTCGTCGCGGGAGAAGCTGGCCGCGCTCGTCGACGGATGGCCGCATCCGGACCGCGTGACGCTTGTGACCGGCGACCTCGGCGAACCGCTGATGGGAGTGTCCGAAGCGGACCGGGAGGCGCTGCGCGGCGTCGACCACGTCATCCACCTCGCCGCGCTCTACGACATCACCGCCGACGACGAAACGAGCATCCGGGCCAATGTGGACGGTACGCAGAACGTCCTCGACCTCGCCGCGGACCTGAACGCCGGCTGCCTGCACCACGTCTCGTCGGTCGCCGTCGCGGGCGACCACGCAGGACTGTTCACCGAGGACATGTTCGACGTCGGCCAGCGGCTCATCACGCCGTATCACCGCACGAAATTCGAGGCCGAGAAGCTCGTCCGGGACCAGCACGAGGTGCCGTGGCGGGTGTACCGGCCCGCGGTCGTGGTCGGCGATTCGCAGACCGGCGAAATGGACAAGATCGACGGCCCGTACTACCTCTTCCCCGCGATCAGCAGGCTCGCCGGGCTGCCCGACGTGCCGTCCGCGGGCCCGGATCTGGGCGACACCAACGTGGTTCCGGTCGACTACGTCGCGAAGGCGCTGCTGGAACTGGTCACCACGCCGGGTCTCGACGGTCGCGCCTTCCACCTCGTGAACCCCGAGCCGCAGCCGGTGGTGTCGGTCTACAACGCGTTCGCCCGCGCCGCCGGAGCGCCGACGATCACGGTGCAGCTCGGCGACAAGGTGTCGAAGGGAATCGTCGGGCTGGTCAAGCTCAGCGAGCACATTCCCGGGTTCACCATTGCCCGCGACGCGGTGCTGGAGCGGCTCGGCATTCCGCCGGTGCTGCTGGAAACGATGGCGTTTCCATCG
Source organism: Amycolatopsis sp. NPDC003676 (assembly GCF_053587275.1). Taxonomy (NCBI): domain Bacteria; kingdom Bacillati; phylum Actinomycetota; class Actinomycetes; order Pseudonocardiales; family Pseudonocardiaceae; genus Amycolatopsis; species Amycolatopsis sp. NPDC003676. The sequence goes on along the minus strand of NZ_JBSFNS010000098.1, from coordinate 21,463 downwards.
GTGTTCGCTTCGGCGGAAACGCGGAAGGCGTTGGCCGGAAGCGGCGTCGAGGTGCCCCGGCTCGAGGAATACGCCGCGACGCTGTGGCGCTACTGGCGCGAACATCTCGACCCGTTCCGCGCGCGCAAGCACGGTCCGCGCGGCGAACTGGACGGCCGCCGGGTGATCATTACCGGCGCGTCGTCGGGCATCGGGCGGGCCACCGCGCTGAAGGTCGCCGCGGCGGGCGGGGTGCCGCTGCTGGTCGCGCGGCGGCAGCACGAGCTGGAAGAAGTGCGCGACGAGATCATCGCGGCGGGCGGCACCGCGTCGGTGTACCCGGCGGACCTCACCGACGAGGATTCGGTGCGCAAGGCCGTGGACGCGATGCTTTCCGAACACGGCCGGATCGACATGCTCGTGAACAACGCCGGCCGGTCGATCCGGCGCTCGATCAAGCTGTCGTACGACCGGATGCACGACTACGAACGCGCGATGGCGATCAACTACTTCGGCGCGGTGCGGCTGATCCTGGCGGTCCTCCCGCACATGTCGGAGCGGAAATTCGGGCACATCGTGAACGTTTCCTCGATCGGCGTGCAGGGAATCGCGCCGCGCTTTTCCGCCTATGCCGCGTCGAAGGCCGCGCTGGACTACTTCTCCCGGATAGCGGCGACCGAAACGCACGGCGACGGGATCACCTTCACCACCATCCACATGCCGCTCGTGCGCACGCCGATGATCCGCCCGACGAAGATCTACGACGCCTTCCCCACGAAATCGCCGGAGCAGGCGGCGGACATGGTGCTGAAAGCGCTGGTGCGGCGGCCTAAGCACATCGGCACCCCGGCGGGCCAGGCGATCGGGCTGACCTACACGCTCGCGCCGGGGCTCACCGACGCGATCGCGTACCAGGGTTTCCGGATTTTCCCGGACTCCGCGGCGGCGGGCGGCAGCGGGAAACTGAAGATCGGGCGGGGCGAGAAACACCTGTCCCGCGCGGCGATGGCGCTGGCCCGGCTGTCGCGCGGGTTCCACTGGTAGTGACGGCTTCGCGCGGCGGGTGAGGCCGTTCAGGCGAGATCGCGACGAAGAATCGACCCGGGGCGGTGATTCACCACTCCTGGCGGCACGCACGCCAGGGGCGCGGGTACGGTCGTGGGCATGGTTCCCGAGCGAGACAACGGCCTCCTCCCGCTGCGGCGCGAGTACACCGAAGCCTGGCGCGGCTTCGACCGCACCGAGGTGCGGCAGTACCTCGACCACCTCGAAGGTCAGCTGCACCGGCTGATCACCGACCGCGACGCGGCTGCCGCGCAGGCAGCCACCCTGTCGCGCGAACTCGAGGCGGCGCGCGGCGAGGTGTCGAAGCTGCAGTCCCGGGTCGAGGAGCTGCTGAAGCCGCCGGAGCGGCTCGAGGACCTGGACGAGCGGATGCAGCGCACCGTCGCGCTCGCGCACGCGCGGGCGGACGAGATCACCAAGCGCGCGCAGGTGGCGGCCGAGAAGCACTGGGCGTCGTCGACCGAGGCGTCCACGAAGCTGCGCGAGCGGTACCACCGCTTGGTCGAGGAGCTGGACAAGCAGGCCGAAGCGCTGCACTCGGAGCACGAGGCCGCGCTGAAGGAAACCCGCGCCGAAGTGCAGCGGCTGACGGTCGAGGCGGCGCAGCGCCGGGAACTCCTCGACAACGAAGCCGAGCGCAAGCGCCGCAAGATCGAGCGCGACTTCGACGCGAAGATCACCGCCGAGCGCACCGCGCACGAAAAGATGATCACCGACCAGCGCACGGCCAGCAAGAACCAGGCCGAACGCCGGATCACGGAAGCCACCGCGGAGGCGACCCGCCGCGTCGAGGAGGCGACGGCGGAGGCCAAGCGCCGTCTCGACGAGGCGACCACGCAGGCGGCCCAGCGCACCACCGCGGCCGCGCGGAAGGTCGAGCGGCTCGCGGAGATCCGCGAACAGGCGCGCAAGAACCTGGCGATGGCGGACGAGGTGCTCGGCCGGAGCGAGGGTCTGCTGACGGCGCTGCCGTCGGAATCGGTGCTGCCCGCGGCGTCGAAGCTGGTTGGCGGCGACGACCCGGCGAAGCCGGACCCGTCTCCCGCGCCGGTCGAGTCGAAGACCGCGCCGTCTCCGTCGCCTAAGCCCAAGGCTGAGAACGGTTCCGCTGCGAAGACTCCGGCGGGCAACGGCTCGTCCGCGAATGGCGGTGCTGGAAAGGGCGGTTCGACGGAAAACGCGGCCGGAAACGGCGCGAAGACCGGGAACGGCTCGACGGGGAATGGCGCGAAGTCCCAGCCGCAGACGGCGGGCAAGCCGAGCAGCTGACCCGCGGATCGCGGCGAGCCCGTCGGCCCGGAAACGCTTCGGCGGGCGGCCAGCAGAACAGTGCAAGGTCCGTGAAGGGCTCCTTGCGGGAATCTAATTCCCGCAAGGAGCCCTTCACGGCGTTTAGGCGTGGACTAGACCGTCCGCGGCCAAGGGTTCGCCGACTCCAGCTCCGCCGCCAACCCCAGCAGCACCGGCTCCCCGCCGGGACGCGCGACCAGTTGTACGCACATCGCCAGGTCGTGGACGGGATGCCGGGCGACCGGAACCGACAGCGCCGGGTATCCGGCCAGGTTCCACGGGCCGGTGAACGACGCCACCCTCGACGACGGAACCGCGTTCGCCAGCCAAGACTCCCGGTGCCAGCGGCGGGCTTTCAACGGCAAGGTCGCCAAAGTCGGCGTCACCAGGACGTCGTGCGACTCGAAGAACTGCGCCGCGATCGCCTGCCATTCGTCGCGGGCCCGGTCGGTGACCAGACGCGAGGTCAGGCGGCCCAGGCGGACGTGCACGCGGGTCCGGGGTTGCAGGCGCGAGAGGTCGAACGAACCCGCGGCCTGCTCGGCCGGACCGGCGAACCAGCGGGCGACCAGGCCGCCCAGGGCGCGGAGCGGGTAGGCGGGGGTCGCGGAATCGACCGAGTGGCCGGAGGAGCGCAGGAGGTCGGCAGCCTGGTCGACGGCGGCGCGCAGGGGGCGCGGCAGCGGGGCTCGGGTGAAGGGGACCTGGGTTGAGGTCGCGATTCGTTGTGCGCCGGGAGTCGCGAGCGTGGCCCAGTCTGGGCGGTCGGCCAAAACCGACATCAGGAGAGCGGCATCGGCGGCAGTGGTGGCCAGCGGGCCGTGGGTAGAGAGGCCGAACCAGCCGGGAGCGTCTTCGCGAACGACGTCGCGGCCGGGTTTCAGGCCGACTATTCCGCACATTCCGGCGGGCAAGCGAATCGAGCCCAGGCCGTCGGTGCCGTGGGCGATCGGGACCAGGCCAGCGGCGACCGCGGCGGCGCTTCCGCCGGAGGAGCCGCCTGCGGTGAACGACGGGTTGCGCGGGTTGCGGGCGATGCCGTCGGGATCGTCGCTGGTCGGGAAGATGCACAGCTCCGGCACGCGGGTCAGGCCGACGATGACCGCACCGGCCGCGCGCAGGCGGGAGGCGATCAGGCCGTCGGCGTCGGCCAGGGTGCGCGGGCCTGCTTCGGAGCCCCAGCCCAGGTATTCGCCGGCGACCTCGGTGACGTCTTTGACGGCGATCGGGACACCGGCCAGTGGCAGCGAAGCCAGGTCCGGACGGGCCGCGACTTCGGCGGCTTCCGCTCGTGCCTCGGCGAAGCGCACGCGGCGGAAAGCACCGACGACGCCGTCCGCGGCTGCGATCCGGGCGAGTGCTTCTTCGGTCACCTGGACCGGGTCCAGCTCCCCTGCCCGCACTCCGCGAGCGATTTCTACCGCCGTCTGCGCCATGATCAGAACATTAGATCGCGCCGGCCCGCAGGGCATAGGCCACGGCGTGCGCGCGGTTGTTCAGACCGCATCGGGTCATCAAGCCGTAGAGCACGTTCTTGACCGTCCGCTCCGAATAACAGAGCTTCGTCGCGATCTCCTCGGTCCCGTAGCCCTCGGCGACCAGCCGCAGCACGTCGCATTCGCGCGAGGCCAGGCCGGACAGCGTGAGGCCGTTCGGCTCCAGCACGTCGCGGCGCATCCGCTGGACCTGCGCGAGCAGCGCGCCCTGCAGCCGCGGCGGCAGCGTCGCCGTGCCGTCCCCGGCGGCCAGCACCGCCGCGACCAGTTCGCCGCCGCCGGTTTCGCGGCGCGGCAGGATCGCGACGACGCCGCATTCGACGGCCGTCATCAGGTCGCTCTCGCGGAAATGGTCGACGACGATCACCAGATGCGGCCCGGTCAGCTGCTCGGACTGCCTGCCGAGCTCCCGCACCTGCGACAGCACCCGGTCCGTGACGTGCTCCTCCATCACGAGGACCACGTCCGCCTGGCTCGCCGCGTCCTGCCCGAGCAGGACCAGCTCCGGACGCGAACCCAGCAGGCTCGCCGCTCCGGCCCGGGTGATCGGGTCCGAGGCGAGCACTGCGACCTTGACGAGCTTCACGACTACCCCCTCCACATTGCCTGCACGCAGTGTGTCGGGCGAGACTTCACGTTTTCTGCCGCGCTCGTGAAGGCCGGTGAAGAAAACCGGCGTTCCCGCTGCTCAGCGGCCTCTTTTCAGGTCTTCGGAAGAGATTTCGCGGAAGGCTTCGGCAGCCCGGTCGAGGCACTCGGGCATCCGGTCCAGCGCGGTCGACCACTCTCGTTTGGCCTCCCGGTAGCGGGCCCGCGCCGCCGCCGGCCAGCTTGCCACCCCGGGCTCCACTGTGGACTCCAGCTCGGCGAGCACCGCGCCGAGGTCGCCGGTGGTCCGGCGGATCCGGGACAGTACTTCGGCGGCCTGATCGAAGCCGGGATCGTCGCTCATCGACAGTCGGCGCACCGCAAGCGCTCATCTGAGCGCTCAGCGGCCGGGGACGCGGCCGCACCGCGCGCGACGTCCACGAGATCTGCCAGACTGCCCAGAATGCGATCGAACTGCTGCTCCCAATCGTTCATCGCCTGGCCGAACCGGACCGCCGCTTCGCCGCGCCACGACGCCTGCAACGCCGCCATTTCGCTGTTTACCGTGCCGAAACAGGCGTTCGCGGCGTCGATCGCCGCAGCGAACGGCACCGCCTGTTCCGGCAGGCCCGGGACCGGGTCCACGCCTCCTCCTCACCGTCCGCACGTCGAGACCGCGATCGAGCGCGCGGGTTCCTCATCGAGGCTGCCGCAGGGATTCCCGTTCGGAAACCGGGGAACGGGCCGGATGCCCCTTTGTCGCGGGAGGTGTGCCTGCCGGACCGCCCGGCCGGTTTGCCCGGCGTTCACCGCGGGGCCGCCCTCTCGACCCTGTCCACCAGACAATTCGCTGGACAAGACCGGCAAAAGCAACCCGGGGCGGTCCCGCCACGTCACCTTTTCGGCGTAAGCTCACCAGAGGCATCCGGCGTGTGACGATCCGTCAGCGCGTGAAGGGAGACCGATGTCGGCATCCGGCGGCGTCCCGGCGCCGGAAATCCAGCTGCTCGGACCGGTACGAGCCTGGCTCGACGACCGGCAGCTCGACCTCGGTTCCGCTCATCGGCGCACAGTCTTCGCCGTGCTCGCCTTCTCTCCGAACCGCACGGTCTCCCGCGAAGTGCTCATCGACGCAGTCTGGGGCGACGCGCCCCCGGCCAGCGCGCAGGGGAGCATCTACACCTATATCTCCGGTCTGCGCCGCGTCCTCGAACCGGGCCGCCGCAAAGGCGCCGAATCGCGGCTGATCGCCTCCACCGGGTCCGGCTACTCGCTCTGCGTCGAGCCTGAGCAGATCGACGTCCACCGCTTCAGTGCGCTGCGCGACCTCGGCAACCGGCTGCTCGCCGAAGGACGCCGGGCCGAAGCGCGGAGTGTGCTCGACGAGGCTCTCGCGGAGTGGGACGGCACGCCGCTGCAATGCCTATCCGGTCATTACGCCACCGCGCAGCGCGTGCGGTTGGAGGAGCTCCGGCTGGCGACCGTCGAACGCCGGGCCGAGCTGGCGATGGACTCGGGCGAGTCCGCCGGGCTCGTCACGCAGCTCGGCGAACTCGCCGCCGAACATCCCTTCCGCGAGCCGCTGCACGGTCTGCTCATGCGAGCGCTCGACCACGCGGGACGGCATCACGAGGCGCTCACCGTTTACACCGAGCTGCGCGAGCGGCTGGTCGAAGCGTCCGGCACCGAGCCAGGGCCAGCGCTGCGGGAGCTTTACGAAAAGCTGCTGGCCGCCGACGAGGCGGCCACGCCCGCACCGGTCACGAAAGTCCCGCGCTTCCCGTTGCCGGTGCTGCCGCCGCGCCCGGCGACGTTCGTCGGGCGCGAGAACGAGCTACAGCTGCTCAGCGAGGCTGTCGCCGGTCTCGGCGGCGGCCTCGGCCGTTCGGTGTGGGTCAAGGGCGAACCGGGGATCGGCCGGACCGCGCTGCTGGCCGAAACCGTCGCACTGGCGCACGAAACCGGCTATACCGCACTGTTCGCCGCCGCCGATTCGCTCGACCAGGGCTTTGCTCTCCGGCCGCTGCTGGACGCGCTCGGCGTGCACCCGCGCGCCTCGGACCTGCGTCGCGCGGAACTGGCGGTGGCGCTCGCCGAGAACCCGGAGCTGGATCCGGTCCAGGGCATTCTCGGACTGGTCCGGCAGCTGTGCGCGGACGGTCCGCTCGCGCTCGTGGTCGACGATCTGCAGTGGGCTGACGAAACCACGCTGCAGGTGTGGCAGCACCTCGCCCGCGAGACCCGGCGGCTGCCGCTGTTGCTCGTCGGAGCGAGCCGGCCGCTCCCCCGCTCGGCCGCGCTCGAAGCGCTCGCCGCGGATCTGTCGTCCGGCACGACCTCGCTGCTGTGCCTGGAGCCGTTGCGGGACAACGAGATCCGGAAGATTTCCGCCGACCTCACCGGCGCGCCGCCGAACCGGATGCTCTCGCTGCTGCTCGGCCATGCCGCCGGAAATCCGCGCTACGCCACGGAAATCGTCGAAACGCTGCTCGCCAATTCGATGATCCTGCTCGACGGTGCGCACGCGATCGTCGACGGTTCCTCGTGCCGGTCGATCCCGTCGCCGCTCGGGTCGCGGATCACGCTGTACCTGATCTTCCTCTCCAGCTCCGCGCGAGACCTGCTGCGCTGGGCGGCCCTGCTGGGCAAGGAATTCTCGCTCGCCGACATCGCGATCGCCACCGAGCGCGCGCCGACCGCGCTCGTCGCCGCGGTCGAGGAGGCGCTCACCGCGGGCGTGCTGGTCGAGTCCGGCGATCTGCTCGCGTTCCGGCATCCGTTGCTGCGCCGCGTGTTGTACGAAAAGACGCCGGCCGCGATGCGGGTCGCGTTGCACCGGCAGCTGGCCGAAGCGCTCGACGGAGCGGGTGCGGGCGCGGAACGCGTCGCCGAACAGCTGGCCGCCGCGCCCGCGCAGGTGGACCCGTGGGTCGCGAACTGGCTGGTCGAGCACATCGGCACGGTCGCCGCGCAGTCGCCGCGGATCGCGGTGGACCTGCTCAAACAGGTCGTCAAGCAGGCCGTGCTTCCTGCCGAGGCCCGCGAACCGCTCACCGCCACGCTCGCCCGGCTGTTGTTCTGGCTCGGTCGCGAGCCGGAGGCGGAGGCGCGGTCGGTCGTCGCGCGCACCAAGGACAGCAGGCAGGCCGCGGAAATGCGCTGGATCCTCGCCTACATCTATTACCGCCGCGGCGAATTCGCCGAAGCTTCCGCGGAAGTCCGCCGCACGCTGGCCGATCCGAAGGTGCCGGAGATGTGGCGCGGACGGCACGAAACGCTGCGCGTGACTATCGAACGGTTCGCCGTCGATCATCAAGCGGCGGCACCGGATCTGTCCGAACTGGGCGTGCTGGACGGTCTCGACAATGACGCCGACCTGAGCACCGCGCGCAGGCTGGCCGCGACCCGCGCGGTGCCGGGCGAGATGCACCTGGCCGGCGCGGTGCATTACTACTGGCGCGGCCGGTGGAGCGAGGCGCTCTCCGAACTCGACACGGTGATCCGGGGCGGCGCGGAAACCGCGTCGTATGTGTTGCGCAGCCCAGGATCGGCGTTGCTGGTGCACGGTGTCGGCGCGCTGATCGCGAGCCACCGCGACGAGCCGGAGGAGGCGCGTGCGCATCTCGACGCGGCTGCCCGGCATCAGTTCCCGCACGGTCTCGAACCGAACGGCGGCGACTACCTGCTCGCCGCGCGCGCCCAGCTCGCCGAGCTGGAAGGCGACCCCGAAGCCGCCCTCGCCGCGCTGCTCCCGCTGTTGGAACAGAGCTATCCGCCCGCCGCGCGCCAGCAGTGGCTGCCCGACCTCGCCCGGCTCGCTATGCAGCTCGGCGACCAGCCGCACGCGTTCCGGGCGTTGCGGCTGATGGGCGACACCAGCGGATACGACACTCCGCCGTCGCACACCGCGGCCTCCGCGCACTGCCGGGGCCTGGTCACCGCGGATCCGGACGCGATCCTCGGCGCCGCCACGCACTATGAGGCCGCCGGACGGATGCTCAAGCACGCGCGCGCCAGCGAGGACGCCGCGATCCTGCTCGCCGAGTACCGCCGTCTCGACGAGGCGCGCACGGCTTTCCTCGCGGCACTCACCAGCTACACCTCGGTCGGCGCGGCGTGGGACGTGCGGCGGGCCGAGACGCGGATGCAGCCGTACGGCATCCGGCGGGCCAGTCCGGTCCGCGCGCGTGCGGCAGGAGAGTGAACCGGGGTGGACTCGCGTCCATGATCGACCGGTAAACTCGGTCAACACGGCGAATGGAACGGCATGCCAGGGGATGTGCGGGTAACGGCGCTCGGCCCGCTGCGCGCCTGGCGCGGGACGACCGAAATCTCGCTCGGACCCGCGCGGCAGCGGGCGGTCTTCGCCATGCTGGCGGTCGCCGCCGGACGGCCGGTACCGCGTGCGGAGCTGATCGCGGGCGTGTGGGGCGAGTCGCCGCCGGCCAGTGTCGAAGGCAGCGTCCATACCTACATCTCCGGACTGCGTCGCGCGCTGGAACCCGAACGCACCCGGTGGTCCGCGTCGACGGTGCTCGGCTCCGGTCCGGCGGGCTACACGCTCGACCTCGCGCCGGAAGCGCTGGACGCGGCGAAGTTCGAGCAACACCGGGAAGACGGCAAGCGCGAGGCCGAAGCCGGGGCGCACAACCGCGCGGTGGCCGAGTTCAGCGCCGCGCTCAAGCTCTGGCACGGCGAAGCGCTGTCCGGGGTGCCTGGCAATTTCGCCGAGCGGCATCGCGCATATCTCGCAGAGCTGCGGCTGGACACGCTGGACCGGGCCGCCCGCAGCAGGCTGGAAATGGGCGGCCACCAGGAGATCATCGCTGAGCTGACCGCGCTCACCGCCGAGTATCCGCTGCGCGAATCGTTGCGGGCGTCGCTGATGCTCGCGCTTTACCGCAGCGGTCGGCATTCCGACGCGCTCGATGTGTTCCGCGACGCGCGCAGCACGATGCGCGCGGAGCTGGGCGTGGAACCCGGGCCGGGGCTGCGCGAGCTGCACCAGCGCGTGCTCGCCGAGGATCCGGCGCTGGACCTGCGGCGACCGGCGGTGCCCGAGCCGGTCGTGCGTGCGCCGCGGGATCCATTGCTCGGCCGGGAAGCCGAGGTCGGCAAGCTGCACCAGCTGCTCGACGGGGTCCGCGCGGGCCGGGGCCGGGCGGTGTGGATCGAGGGCGAGGCCGGGATCGGGAAGTCGGAGCTGCTGGCGCACGCGTTCGGCGACGCCGGCGGCCTGCAGGTCGCCTGGGTCACCGCGGACGAGCTGAGCATGCGGTTTCCGTTGCAGGTCATGCACGAATGCCTGGCGATCGACCCGCATTCGCCGGATCCGCGCCGTGCGCGCGTCGCGCTGAGCAGCGAGGAGCCGGTGCGGCGCGTCGGCGACCCGGTGCTGGATTCGGTCGACCGGCTGCTGGCGCTCGTCGACGAGCTGTGCGCCGAATCGCCGTTGTTGCTCGTGGTGGATGACTTGCAGTGGGCGGACGAGTCGAGCGTGCTGGTCTGGCATCGGCTGTCCGCGGCTGCCCGGCAGCTGCCGTTGTTGCTGGTCGCCGCGACGCGACCGGCACCGGAGCGGCCGGAGATGACCCAGCTGCGCCGTGGCGTCGAGACGCGCGACGGGGTCGTGCTCGACCTCGGACCGCTCGGCGAGGACGACGTCCTGTGCCTCCTGCAGCGGCAGATCGGCGCGGACCCCGGGCCGCGGTTGCGGGACCTGACCGCGCGCGCCGGCGGCAATCCGTTGTACCTCAAGGAAATGCTGGACGCGCTGATGCACTCGGGCGCGGTCGAACAGCGCGACGGGCTCGCCGACGTCCCGGATCCGCTGCGGTTCGAGCCGCCGGAGTCGATCGTCGCGGCGGTCAACCGGCGGCTGGAACTGCTGCCCGAGCAGACCCGGCACGTGCTGGGCTGGGGCGCGATTCTCGGCATGGAATTCGCGGTCGGCGACATCGCGGCGGTGCTCGGGCAGCGGCCGTCGGACCTGCTCGGGCCGCTCGAAATGGCGGTCGCGGACAACATCCTGCTCGACACCGGCACCCAGCTCGCGTTCCGGCTTCCGTTGCTGCGCCAGACGTTGTACCACCATCTGCCGCCGGAAACCCGGGCCGCGCAGCATCGCCAGGCCGCCGAAGCGCTGGCCAAGATCGGCGCGCCGGTGAAGCGGGTCGCCGAGCAGCTCGTGGCCGTTCCGTCCACTGTGGACCCGTGGGTGCTGGACTGGCTCGTGGAGCACCAGAGCGCGGTGTCGAACCGGGCTCCGCTGATCGCGGTCGAGCTGCTGGAGCGCGCGCTGGCCGTGGTCGAGGACGACGATCCGCGCCGCGAGCCGTTGCTGGTCGCGCTGGTGCGGGTGCTGTTCCGGCTCGAACGGAGTCCGGAAGACCTTGCGCTGCAAGCCTTTGAGCTGGCTCGCGATCCGGACCACGCGGCGGAGATGCGCCACATCGTGTCCGCGATGCAGTTCCGGCGGGGCGACACGCAACTCGCGGTGGAGACGCTCGGGAATCCGGCGGAGGATCCGGGAGTCCCGGAGCTGTGGCGGGTCCGGGGTCGCCACCTGCTCGCGAACTACCGGCGCGGCGGACTCGACGACCTCGACGTCGCGGAGGAGAACGCGCACCACGCCCGAGCCGAGGCGAACGGCGACGGCTACCTCACCGCGCACGCGCTGCAGACGTTGTGGCTGGTCGATTCCGTGCGGCGGCATCACGCCAGCGCGCTGAAGCACGTGGACGAGGCGATCGCGGCCGTCGGCGACGACCACGAACTGGCCGATCTGCACCTGGATCTGCTGGACAACCGCGTCTTCACGCTGCAGAACCTCGACCGGCTGGACGACGCGAACCGCACGCTGCAGGAAGCCGCCGAGGTCACGCGGCGGCACAGCATGCCGAGCGGGCTGCAGGTTTCCGTCGCGGTGCACCGGTATTGGGAAGGCCGGTGGGACGAAGCGCTGGTCGAACTGGACACGGTGACCGAGGACGGTCCGGCGATCACCTTTTTCGGCCTGCGCGAACCGGGTGCGGCGGCGTTGCTGCTGCACGGGGTCGCGGCGCTCATCGCGGCCCGGCGGGGCGAACACGCGCAGGCGGCCGCGCTGCTGGACGCCGCGGAGGAACACGCGCCCGCGACCAGTGCCGAGCGGGAGAGTTTCGACTTTTTGCTTGCCGCGCATGCGCTTGTCGCCTATCAGCAGGGTGATTTGCAGAAGGCGATCACGGTGTTCGAACCGATCCTGAATCCGACGTACGCACAGATGATGTTGCGGCATCAGTGGTTGCCGCAGTTCGCGCAGATCGCGTTGGCGGCGGGCGACCGGGCGGCAGCGGAGCGGGCGCTGGCGGTGTGTGTCGAAGAGGCGGAGAAGGAACTCGAACCGGCGCGGGCGTTCGCGGCCGCGGAATGGTGTCGCGGGTTGCTGGACGAGGATCCGGAGCCCGTGCTGCGGACGGTGGAGCATTTCCGTGCGGTGGGGCGGAAACCGGAGCTGGCCAGCGCGTTGGAGGATGCGGCGGTGCTGCTGGCTCGGGTCGGTCGGTTGGATGCCGCGCAGGCTGCGTTCGACGAGGCAGCTTCGCTGTACACGGAGCTTTCGGCGGCGTGGAATCTGGAGCACGCGGAGACGCGGTTGCAGGCGGTCGGCGTGCAGCGCGGTGCTTCGCTGGCGTCGGCGCGGCCCGAGCACGGCTGGGAATCGCTGTCGACGCTGGAAGTCCGTATTGCTCGGCTGGTCGCCGCGGGTCGGTCCAATCCGGAGATCGCGACCGAGCTGCGGATTCCGCGCCGGACGGTCCAGGCGCACGTCGTGCGGTTGCTCGGGAAGCTGGACGCACCGTCGCGGAGCGAGCTGGCGACGACCGTGGCGCGACGAACGGGGTGACGAAAGTAGGGGGTCGCTGGAGACGGTCGGCAGGCGCGGGCATCCCGGGCAAACCGGCAGAGTTCCGGCATGCGCTTCCGAACTGTCCTCGCCGCCGCCCTCCTCGTTACCGCACTGGGTTCCGCGCCCGCCGCGGCGGAAACCACTTTTGAACTTCCCACACCGTCCGGGCCGCACGCGATCGGCGAGCGCGACGTCCACCTCGTTGACCAGGCGCGGAACCGGGAGCTGATGGTCAGCGTCTGGTACCCGACCCGGCCCGGCGCTGGTCCGAAGGCGCGATATCTGCCCTCGGGGGCCGCCCAGTACTTCGACCAGGGTGCGGCGCCGGCGCTGGGGCTGCCGACCGGCAAGGTCGACTGGGCAGCTGTCGAGACCCATGCCCGGGCGAACGCGCCGGTGCAGGGGCGGTGGCCGGTGGTCGTCTACTCGCCGGGCTGGGCGTCGCTGCGGGCGCTGGGCAGCGCGACCGCCGAGGACCTCGCCAGCCGCGGGTACATCGTGGTGACTATCGACCACACCGGCGAGGCGCCGTTTGTCGTGTTCCCGGACGGGCGGGTGGTGTTCTCTCAGGGGAGCAAGGACCTGGTGGCCGGGATGCGGACGCGGGTCGCGGATGTCCGGTTCGCCCTTGATCAGCTGCCGGGCATTCCGGGGCTCGGGCAGTCGATGGACATGAGCCGGGTCGGGGCGATCGGGCATTCGTTCGGCGGTGATACGGCTGCCGAGATGTCTACAGTGGACTCCCGGGTGGATGCGGCGGCCGATTTGGACGGTTGGCTCGCCTATGACGTCGATGGCAAGCAGCTCACCCGCGCCGGTGCGGAGGGGGTGTCGCGGCCGGTGTTGCTGATGGGGTCGTCGGGGAGCACCAGTGACGGGCAGGCGCGCAGCCATCGGACGTCGCCCGCGTGGAAGTCGTTGTGGGAGCACACTTCTTCTCCGAAGCAGGACGTCACCCTGGCTACGGCGATGCACTACAGCTACACCGATGTCCAGTGGTTCCTGCCGAAGCTGGCGCAGCGGGTGCCGGTCGATCCGAAGGTGCAGCAGACGCGGATCGGGACTATTGATCCGCGGGCGAGCATCGCCGTGCAGCGGTCTGCGATCGCCGGGTTCTTCGGGCGTTACGTCTCGTGACTTACGCCCGGGTCAGACCGGTCGAGATGCTGCGCACCAGGTTTCGGCCGAGCAGCAGGAAGAGGATGATGACCGGCAGCACGCCCAGCGTCGCGCCGGTCAGCATCAGGGCGTAGTCGGTGAAGTAGCCGCTGGCCAGCTGGGACAGGACTACCTGCACGGTCGGCGTTTCCGCCGGGTCGAGGACTACCAGCGGCCAGAAGTAGTCGTTCCACGCGCCCAGGAAAGTCACCATCGCCAAGACAGTCGCTTGTGGACGGATCGCCGGGACAGCCACGTGCCAGAACGTGCGCAGCACCGACGCTCCGTCCACAGTGGCCGCGTCGACCAGGTCTTGGTCGATCGAGCCCTCGCAGGCCTGGCGCATCCAGAACACGCCGAACGCGCTCACCAGCGCGGGCACGATCACCGCTTCGAGCCGGCCGTACCAGCCGAAATCGCTCACCACCAGGTAAAGCGGGACGACGCCGAGCTGCGCGGGCACCATGGCTGAGCCGACCACCAGGAGGAACAGTGTGTTGCGGCCACGGAAGCGGAGCCTGGCGAACGAAAAGCCCGCGAAGCTGGACAGGACCACATTGGACACCATCACCGTCGTCGCGACGATCAGCGAATTGCCGATCGCCAGCCAGAAATCGACGGTGGTGAACACACGCTGGATGTTGTCGAAGAGATGGCCGCCGGGCAGCAGCAGCGGAGAGGTCTCGCCGATCGCCGCGTTGTCCCGAGTGGACACTACGAACGACCAGTACAGCGGGAACAGCGACGACGCGACCAGCCCCACCAGCACGGCGTACACCCAGCCCCCGGCCCGGCCCCGGCGGATCACTGCGCACCTACGAAGCGGCGCACGAGCCGGTAGTTGAAGACCGCGAACACCAGGCAGATCAGGAACATCACCCAAGACAGGGCCGCTGCGTATCCGGCGTCGAATTTGCCGAAGCCTTTTTCGTACAGATACATCGTGAGCGTTTGGAATTGCCGGTCGTTGCCGCCTGCGCCCCCGTTGCCCGTGGCGTCGAACAGTTGGGGTTCGGCGAAGAGCTGGAGTCCGTTGACCGTGCCGGCGACCGCGGTGAAAGCGATGGTCGGGCGGATGCCGGGCACGGTGATCGACCAGAACGACCGCCACCGCGAGGCGCCGTCGAGCGCGGCGGCCTCGTACAGATCCTGGGGCACCGCTTGCATCGCGGCCAGGTAGATCAACGCGTTGTAGCCGGTCCAGCGCCACATCACCATGCTCGCCACCGCGAGGTGCGACGACCATTGGTGCGATTGCCAGGAAATCGGCGGCACCCCGAACCAGCCGAGCACTTCGTTGACGACGCCGTAGCCCGAGCTGTACAGCTGCGCGAACACCAGCCCGACGGCGACCACGGACACCAGGTTCGGCAGCAAAAGCCCGGCCCGCCACCAGGTCGCCGCGCGCAGCGGCCGGTTCAGCAAAGCGGCGATGCCGAGCGCGAGGAAGAACTGCGGGATCGCGGCGAGCAGGAAGATGCTGACGGTGTTGAAAAGCGCGTTGTAGAACCGCGGATCGCCGAACAGCTCGACGTAATTGGAGAAGCCGAGGCCGCCTTCCGGACCGGAAAGCAAATCCCACCGGTGCAGCGAAACCCACGACGTGTACAGCAGCGGGAACGCGCCGAACACTCCAAAAAGGACAAAGAACGGCAGGATGAAGACGTAGGGGGTGAGCTTCCGGTCCACGACAGCTACTTGATCGCGTCGCGGCCCATCCGGACCGCGTCGGCCCACGCCTGCTCGACGTTCTCGCTCCCGTCCTCGATCCGGCCGAGCGCGCGGCCGAATTCGGGACGCACGTCCGCGTCGTGCAGGCCGCGGTAGTTCGGCCGCAGCCGGTCCGCAGACGCCGCATAGATCTGGCCGACCGGCGCGTTCGAGAAATAGGGATCAGTGTGGGCGATGACCTGCGGATCCTGGTACACGCCCGGTTCGCTCGGCAGGATTCCGTCGGAAAGGAAAAGCCGCTTCTGCTGCGCGGGCGCCGTCAGCCACTGCGCGAGGTCGTAGGCTTCCTTCGGGTGCGCGCTTTGCTTCGGCACGGCGAGGAAGGAACCGCCCTGGTTGCCGCTGTTGCCCGGCACTGTCGTGACGTCCCATTTGCCGCTGACCGCGTCGCCGCCGGCTTCCTTGATCTGTGTGAGCATCCAGGCCGGACACGCGATGGTCGCGAAGCTGCCCTGTTTGATCGCGACGTTCCAAGCCTGCGTGTACGTCGTCGCGCCCGCCGTTTCGTGGGCTTGCGCGAGGCCGCCGGACAATTGGAACGCGGTGCGCACGCTGGGGTTCCGGTCGGCGATGTAGGAATCGTCCTTGGCCGAGAAGTAGTTCTCCGGCGACTGGTTGAGCATCGCGGTGTAGACCGTGCCCGCCGAATCGGCGAACTTCACCTTCGGCAGCTTTTCGGTGAACCGGGCGGCGACATTCGCGTAGCCCTGCCAATCCGGCATCAGCTCGGCGACAGCCTTGCGGTCGGTCGGCAATCCGGCCTGCTGGAACAGATCCCGGCGGTAGCACATCGCGAGGCTGCCCATGTCGGTGCCGAGCCCGAACACGTAATCGCCCGAGGTGCCCTGCGCCCACTTCCACGACGCCCATTGCTGTTTTAGCTTGTCCGCGCCGAATTCGGCCAGGTTGACGAATTTGTCCTTGGCCCGGATGTACTTCGGGATGTACTGCTCCTCGACCGCGACGACGTCGGCCGCGCCGCGCCCGGCCGCCAGCTGCGTGGCGAGGCTCTTGAAATGCGTGTCGAAATCGGTGACCCGGCTGCGGATCTCGATGTTCGGATGGTCTTTCTGGTACTGCTCGAAGAGCGGCGCGTAGCCGAACTCGCCGAATGTCGCCACGCTGAGCGTGATCTTCCCCGAGGACGCGGCGGAACCGCACGCGGCCGCCAGTAACAGGAATGCGGCGGCGAGCGCGGCAACGGCCGGGCGCCGGGTCAGCTTTCGCACGTGGTGAGCATCCTTTAAATCACTCCGGCGCGCAGCGCGTAGGCGACGGCGTGCGGACGGTTCCGCAGCTTGAGCCGGTTTGTCATGCCGTAGATCACGTTCTTCACGGTCCGCTCCGAGTAGCAGAGCTTGTTCGCGATTTCCGCGGTGTCCCAGCCCTCGGCCATCAACCGCAGCACGTCGACCTCGCGCGGCGACAGGTTGGTGTGGTCGCCGCCGCGGCGCAGGGTCTCGGCCTGGTGCAGCAGATCCCGCATCGAGGTCTCGCGCCCGGAGGCGGCGGCCACGATGCTGCGCACCAGCTGGTCGCCGCCGATCGCGTCGCGCGGCAACACCGCGGCGACGTGCCAGGCGGCCAGCTCGGCCAGGTCGTCGGCGTCCACGTACCCGGCGACGAACACGATGGCCGCGGGCGTTTCCGAGGCCGCGGCCCGCAGCGCCGCCTTCACCTCGCGAGTGACGCGGTTCGCGGCGAACACGAGCACCGCGGCTTCACCGCGCTGCTGGCCCGGCATCACCCGCACCTCGCGGCGCGTGCGCAAATGGTCGATGAGGCCCGCGAGGGTGATCGGGTCCGAAGCCCATGCCGCAACCTTGACCTGATTCATCGCTGCCTCCCCGGTGCAGAGCACTCGCCTGTCGTGTTCCAGCAGTGTGCCCACCGCGGCTTCACGAAATCTCTAGTCGGGACGCGCTCATTCTTCACAGCGTGAAGTTGGGCCCGCCGGTGGGGTTCGGTTACCGTCACGGAGACCCGTCCGGACATGCAGAGGAAATGATGAAGGCGCACGCACGACCCCGCTGGATCACCGCAGGCGCCGTCGGCGGCTTAACGCTCATATGTGCACTTTCCGCGTGCTCCGGGGATCGTTCCGTTTCCGGAACAGCAACGCCCACTCCGCTCACAGCGCCGAGTGCGGGCAGTTCGCCGCAAGCCGCTCCACCTGCGTCAACCGCGCCTTCGCAGACTGTGCCGGGGCAGCTGTCTTGCGCGTCGGCGGTGGCGGGGATGGATCCGCGGGCGCGAGTGGCGCAACTCGTGGTGCCGGGCGTCAACGCGGGCGATCCGGCGGCCGTCGCGGAGCTCGTGCGGACGCAGCAGGTCGGCGGGATCTTCGTGGGCGACAAAAAGACCACGCTGTTGCAAAATGGCGCGCTCGCCGGCGTCCAGCGGGCCGCGAAGATCCCGGTTTCGGTCGCCGTCGACGAGGAGGGCGGCCGGGTGCAGCGCATCGACGACCTCGACGGCTCGCTCCCGAGCGCCCGGCAACTGGCCGCCTCGAAGACGCCGGACGAGGTGCGCGCGATCGGCGAGCAGCGCGGCAAGCAACTGCGCGCACGCGGGGTGACCGTCGACTACGCCCCGGACGCGGACGTGAGCGACGAACCCGACGACGCAGTGATCGGCGACCGTTCTTACAGCCCGGACCCGGAGAAGGTCCGGCAGTACGCGATGGCCTTCGCCGAGGGTCTCCGCGCGGGCGGGGTGCAGCCGGTGCTCAAGCATTTCCCGGGCCACGGCCACGGATCCGGCGATTCGCACCGCGGAACCGTCGTGACCCCGCCGCTCGACCAGCTGCGACGGGTCGATCTGGTGCCTTATCGCGATATCTCGGAGTACGGGCAGGTCGGGGTGATGGTGGGGCACCTGGAAGTCCCGGGGCTGACTGGGGATGAGCCCGCGTCGCTCGCGCCGGAGGCGTATCGGTTGCTGCGCAACGAGTTCCACTTCACGGGCCCGGTGATCACGGATGATCTCGGCGGGATGAAGGCGATCACGGACCGGTTCGCGTTGCCGGATGCGGTGTTGAAGTCGTTGCAGGCGGGGGCGGACCAGGCGTTGTTCTCGTCTGGGCACAACGACGTGGGGGCTGTAGTGGATCGGCTTCAGCGGGCGGTGCAGAGCGGGGAGTTGTCTTCCGCGCAGGTGACGGCTTCGGTGGAGCGGGTGTTGGCGGGTAAGGGGTTTTGCCGTCCTTGAGCTGGGGTTGGTGGCGAGTAGCGTCGGAGTGTGAAGCCGATTCTGCTGCTCGACGTGGACGGGCCGCTGAATCCTTTCGCGGCTGAGACACCGCCGCCTGGCTTCGTCGAACATCAGTGGCGTGCTTCGCGATGGCGGCGGAAGACCGTGCGCCGGGCTTGGCTCAATCCGGCGCACGGGGTCGCGCTGCTCGCTCTCGCCGAGCGGACCGGTGCCGAGCTGGCGTGGGTGAGTTCGTGGGAGGACGAGGCCAACACCACCGTCGGCCCGGCTCTCGGGTTGCCCGCGCTTGCCGTGGTCGGTGTACGCGCCTATGACCGGCATCCGGACTGGAAGTTCGGTGCGGTCGGCCGCTTCGCGGCGGGGCGGCCGTTGGCGTGGCTCGACGACGACTTCGACCTGTTCCCCAGTGCCCGGCAGCGGTTCCTCGAACGCCGGGGTGGCATCGCTACCGCGCTGATCCCGGTTCACCCGGCGGCGGGGATAGGTCCGGACCACCTTGCCGCCGCGGAAACCGCGCTCCGGCAAGGCTTCTGAGGCTCAGACCTCCTCCGCGAGGACTTGAGCCAACGTGGCGGCAGCACTCACCGTCTGCGGATGGTCCTCCCCCAGCGCCCTTCGGCAACGCGGCAGGAGGTCTTCCAGTACAGCGCGAGCTGCGGCGCGGTCGCCGCGGCGGAGGTGGATCTTGACCAGGTTGCCCGTCGTCCGCAGGGTGCCCAACGCGTCCGGGCCCAGGGCGCGGCGGCTTCGGGACAGGACATCCTCTGTCAGGCGGCGAGCGCGTTCGTATTCGTCCAGCCCCAGGTACGCCACGCAGAGGTTGTTCATGGCGGTCAACGTCAGCGGGTCGTCCTCGCCCAGGACGCGTCCGGCTCTGGACGCGAGGTCGCCCAGCAGGTTGCGCGCCTCCGCGTATTCGGCGGTGCCTATCAGGCAACCAGCCAGGCGGTTGACGACGGCGAGAGTGTCTGGGTGGTCTTCGCCGAGTGCCGCGGTCCATTCGGCGTGAAGGATGCGACCTAGAGCGACACCGGGGTGAGCCTGGCCGGAGACGAAAAGGTAGCGCAGCACTCGGATGAGCAGTGCGCGGTACTCCGGCGGTTCGTGGCCGCGGAAGTCCGGTTCGGCGGCCGACATCCGGATGGCGTTGGCGACCCGGCGGTATTCGGGCCACGAGTCTTTCAGGTCGGGGTCCAGGTCCACGGAGGTCGGAGCCTCCATGAGAGGCGGCAGCACGGGATACGGCGGAGGCTGTGCGCGGTCCCAGAGTGAAGCAGGGCCGTCGAGCAGGCTGGCCGGGCAGCCTCGTTCGTGGAACAGGTCGCAGCCGGAGTTGAGCACTGAAGGCGAGTGGCCGGAGAAGAGAGCGGGCACCGGATACGCGTGGAACGGCTCACCCTGGTTATCGATGACTGCGGTGCCATGGCGGCCCGCGCAGGTCCAGTCCACTTCGAGCCGCCAGGCGACCTCGTGGGTGGTGGTGATCGGTTCGATCTCGAACTGCTCGATGTCGGTCGCGCTGACGGTGAAGGGGAAATCCGGGCCCTGCGCGACCAGGCGCGGCGACGGGGCGTCGAAATCGGTCGTGAAGGGGCGCGGTTCCAGCAGGCCGCCGATCCGGACCTGCAGGCAGGCCGGGCGCGGAGGGGTCCGCGAAACGATCACGACCCGCGCGGATTGCAGGACGACGGCGCGGGTCGTCCTGGCTTCCACGGTGATGATGTGGACGGTTCCGCCGGGAACCGCGACCCGCGGTGGATCGGTGTCGAGCACCAGGTCAGCCAGGGTGCCGCCGGGTCGCAGCCGGACCGAGGCGAGGAGCGGATCGGCCAGCTCCTCCGGGGTGTCGCCCGACCGGCCGACATTGATGTCGCCGTGCACCGCCCCGGCCATGACGACTTTGTCGAACTGACCGCCGGTGATGTGGTTGGCAGAGGACTCTTCCGCGTCCGTCACCCAGGCGAGCCTAGTCGTTAACTCAATGAACGAAAGGTTCGTCCGGGGCCGATGCGGGGTGACTATGGTCGCGCTCGCCCGTCGATCGAGGAGGATCGGATGTCCGGACGTTTCCGTGCAGGCGTTGCCGTACTAGCGGCGGCCATCGGGCTCGGGATGTTTGCCGCGCCAGCATCGGCTGAACCGGCGCCGACGACCGGATGCGGGCAGGCGGTGGAAAGCGCCGGCACCACGACGGTCGAGCATCTGACATCCGGCGGGATCGATCGCGAGTACCGGATCTACGTGCCCGCGCGCTACAACCCGCACCGGCAGTACCCGGTTGTCCTCTCCTATCACGGGCACGGGCGCACGGCGGAGTACCAAGAAGAACTGTCCGGTTTCTCCGGCTCGGACGTGATCGCGGTGTACCCGCAGGGAGTCACCGGCACGGACGGCAAATCCGCTTGGACCGGTGCGCCCTACTCGGCCCCCGTCGACGACGTCCGGTTCACCGGTGACCTCCTCACCTCGCTGCAGCACCGGATGTGCGTGGATCCGGCGCGGATCTACGCGGCGGGCAAGTCGAACGGCGGCGGGTTCGTCGGCGTGCTGGCGTGCCGGATGGCCGACCGGATCGCCGCGTTCGCCCCGGTTTCCGGCGCGTTCTATCCCCAGGGCGGGGCTTGCCGCCCGAGCCGGAAGGTCGCGCTGCTCGACTTCCACGGCACGGCCGACACCACCATTCCGTACACCGGAAATCCCGCGAAGGGGCTTCCGTCCATTCCGGACTGGCTGAACGACTGGGCCGCGCGCGACCGGTGTTTCCCTTACCCAGTCTCGGTTTCTCCGGTCCGCAATGTGGTCAAGCAGTGGTGGCCCGGATGTTCGCTGGTGCATTACCGGGTGGAGGGGGCCGGACATGTCTGGCCGAGCACCCGCCCGAACAACGACTCCGACACCCCTGCCCCGATCGACGCCACCCCGGTGATCCTTCAGTTCTTCAAAGCGCACCGTCTGGGCCGCTGACGTACGTGAGGGGAACCCTGAGGGAATCTGATTCCCTCAGGGTTCCCCTCACGTACGTTCAACGGCGCGCACCGCACCAGCCTCAGCC
>NZ_JBSFNS010000097.1:0-31472 GCF_053587275.1 Amycolatopsis sp. NPDC003676 | reverse complement strand
TTATTTATATATTTTTTTTTTTTTGTAGTTTTTAAAATTTGGTTTTTGGGGTGGGTGTACAACCACTTCTTAATTGCCACTCCCTCAGGGTTCCCCTCACGACCACAAACCCCAGTCCTTCACGGACTTTGGTCAGGCGGGCAGGAGCACTTCGTGGCCGGCTTCGCGGAAGGCAGCCACGGCGCGGTCGAGGTCGTCCGAGCGCACCAGGATGTGGTCGGTGTCGAAGGTGGACAGCGAGAACAGCGCGACGCCCGCCGCCGCCAGCTCCGACGCGAGCGCGGAAATGATGCCGGTGAGGGTGAATTCCAGCGGCCCGCGGACGGTGAACAGCCGCCAGCCGTCCTCGACGGTGCCGCCCTCGGGTTCACGGCCGGTCGGGCAGATCACCGACAGCTCGTCGGGCGTGCGGGTCACCGACACGAGCGCGGGCTCGCCGGGCTCCAGCAGCTCTGCGGGGACCGCGGCGTCGGCGGGCAGCCGCACGACCGAGTAGGGGCCGGGGCGGAGGTCGATCGTCAGGTGTTTCATCAGTGCGTTGTCAGCCTTCCAGCACTTTCGGGCTCGAGGCGATCTCGGTGCCGTCGGGCAGGGTCGAAATCGTGAAATCGGCGAACACGTTGGCCGCCGCCTTGTGCAGCTGCCGCAGGCATTCGATGGCCAGCGAACGGATCTCGACGTCCGCGTGTTCGGTGGCGCGCATCGCGATGAAATGCCGCCAGGCGCGGTAATTCCCGGTGACGACGATGCGGGTTTCGGTGGCGTTCGGCAACACGGCGCGGGCCGCCTGGCGCGCCTGCTTGCGGCGCAGCGTGGCGCTCGGCGTGTCCGCGAACTTCTCCTCCAGCCCGGCGAGCAACTCGTCGTATGCGGCGGCGCTGGCCTGGGTGGCCTTGACGAATTTCTCGTGCAGCACCGGGTCTTGCGCGATGACGTCCGGCTCGACGAACTCGGCGTCGCTCTCCGGGACGTAGCGCCGCGACAGCTGCGAGTAGGAGAAATGCCGGTGCCGGATCAGCTCGTGGGTGAGCGAGCGGGAGATCCCGGACAGGTAGAAGGTGACCGACCCGTGCTCCAGCACGGCCAGGTGGCCGACGTCGATGACGTGCTCGAGGTAGCCGGCGTTGGTCGCGGTCGCCGGATTCGGCTTCTCCCAGGACTGGTAGCAGGCGCGGCCGGCGAACTCGGCGAGCGCTTCGCCTCCGTCGGCGTCGGTGGACCAGGGCACGTCCTCGGGCGGGAAGAACTCGGTTTTCGCGATCAGCTGCACCTTGGGCGGCACCGGTCTCGCTCCCCTCATGTCGGCTCCGCCAGCCTAACCCGGCGGCACCCGTGACATCACCGCGCCTTGACGTGACGTCATTGGTGACGCCATAGTGGTGTCATGGACTTGACGCCGTATATCGCGAACCTTCGCGAAGACCTCGCGAACACGGCCTCCGCCGGGGACGAGCAGACCCGGCGGGCGGCCGCACTGCTGTCGTCTGCTCTGGAGCCGGCCGTCCGGCTCACGCTGATGAACGCGCTGGCCGACCTCGCGGCCGAGGTGACCGCCGCCCTGCCGGGCCAGGTCGTGGACGTCCGCCTGAACGGCCGGGACGTGCGCGTGGTCGTGACCGGCGGCGAGGAGCGTTCTTCTTCCGCGCCTCCCCCGCCGCCTCCTCCCGCGCCTCCCATCGACGGCGGCGACATCTCGCGGATCACCCTGCGGCTGGTCGAGCAGATCAAGGGCCAGGCCGAACAGGCGGCGGCCGCGCAGGGAGTTTCGCTGAACACGTTCGTGGCGCAGGCCGTGCAGGGGGCGCTCGGCCAGGCGCAGCAGCACCAGCAACGGCACCAGCGCTGGCAGGACAGCGGCAGCGGCGGGGGCCGCACCGAGACCAAGCTGCACGGCTGGGTCGAAGGCTAGAAGGGGGCATCACCATGGGCGAGAACCGGGAAGACCAGGGGAAGAACACCGAAGGCCGGGTTGGGGAACCCGGGTTCGGGAGCGCGGCCGGGTCCGGCGTCGGGGGCGATGCTGGGGCGGCGGCAGACGCGACTTCGGCAGGCGGAACCTCTGCTGAGGCTGCGGGCGGAGCCGAGTCCGCGGCGAGCGGGACCGGGGCTGCGGCGGAGACCGCGGCAGGCGGAACCTCTGCGGGGCCGGAGTCCGCGGGAACTGCGGCGGGGGAAGCCTCGGCGAGCGATGCGGGCAGCGGGTCCGAGTCTGTTTCCGAGGCTGCTGGAACCGCTTCGCACGAGGCGGGGGCTGCGTCTGCCAGCTCTGAGTCCGCTCCGGAAGGCGGCGGCTCGGATTCCGCGGAACCGGGTCCGTACGTGCGGCTGCAGGACTTCGAGGCGGACGGTCCGGTCGAGCTGGACCTGGGCGTCACGATCGGGCGGGTCGAGGTCGTGCTCGGGCGGGAGTCCGGGGTGACCGTGCGGCTGCAGCACGACGCGGGCGAGCAGCCGTCGTGGGTGAACGGCGTCAGCAGCCTGCTGTCGTGGGTCGGCGAGAAGTTCGGGGACCAGCTCGGCGGCCTGCCGGAGTTCTCGGTCGCCGACGCGGTGCGGCAGGCGCGGATCGAAAAGACCGGCAACCGGGTCGTCGTGCGGGCCGCGAAGGCGTGGCAGCTGCGGAATGTGCCGGTGTCGGTGACCGTCCACGCACCGGCCGGGTCGCATCTCGAGGTGCGCGCGGGATCGGCGGACGTCAAGGTGACCGGCGCCGCGGGCCGCGCGGACATCCTCACCGGGTCCGGCGAAGTGTCGCTGGAACGCGCGGACGGCGCGGCCACCATCCGGACCGGAACCGGAGCCGTGAAACTCGGCCCGACCCTGGCCGGGTTGCAACTGCGGAGCGGAAGCGGCTCGGTCGAAGCGGCGTCGATCGCCGGACCGGCGACGCTCGGCACCGGCACCGGAAACGTCTGGCTGGGCGCGGTCGAAGGCGACGTGATGGCCCGCACCGGCAGCGGCGACCTCTCGGTGGCCGACGCGGCGTCCGGATCGCTCGAACTGATCACCGGCTCGGGAGAGGTGCGAGTCGGCATCCGGGGCGGCGTCCGGGCGGAAGTGGAACTGGCCTCGGCGGCCGGGCGGGTTTCGAGCGAGCTGGACGTCTCGGACACGCCGCCGGAGGGCGCGGTCGCGCTGAAAGTCCGAGCCCGCACCGGAACGGGCAACGCGGTGGTGACTCGCGCGGCCGGCTGACGGCGAGAACATCCCGTCTGCTTCTGGCCGACACACCCGATACCTCACACCCCGGGTGCGCCGAGCAGACGGATGCAAGGGGGAGGCGGCGGGCCGCACCGGAGACATTCCGGGTGGCCCGCCGCTTCGTGCTGTCGGGGGAATGCCTTGTCCGCCAAGGCCTCCGATCGGAAGCGCGAGGGCGGAGGGTTTTCGTTAGTGCGAGTATTTCCTGGCACGCCAAGGCCTTCCCGCCGCGGCCGAGCCGAACGCGGGACTCGGCTGCCAGTTCGAGCTGAGGCAGCCGGAATTCCCTTGCGAGCACAAGGCTCGCAGGTGCTCGGCCTGCCGATCGCCGTCCGGCCGAGCTGAGCTGCGGGCGATGGCCCGGAACTGTCTCCGAGTCGTCCTGCCGAACGCGCTCCCGGCCGCTGTCCGCGAGCCTTCCCCAGCCAACCCGAACGCACTACGCAGCCACTGTCCGCAAACCTTCCCCGCCCAACCCGAACGCACTACCCAGCCACTGTCCGCAAACCTTCCCCAGCCAACCCGAACGCACTTCCCAGGCCGGGCCGCACCGAGCCGCCAGCGCTCCTCCCCGCCAGGCCCTCAGCTCACCCGTCTCCCCTCACTTCACCGCGCGCCGCAACGCCCGGGCCAGATCACCCCGCTCCCCCACCACGACACCGTCCAGCCCTTGCCATTCCGCCATCGTTCGCAGTTCCCCGGCCAGTTCCGCCGCCACCCGCGCCTGGTCGACACCTGGCTCGGCGAACGCGCCCTGCACCCGCAGGACCCCGGCCGCCCGGTCGGATTTCAGGTCCACGCGTCCCGAAAGCGCACCGTCAAGCAGGAACGGGAACACGTAATACCCGTGCACCCGCTTGGGTTCCGGCACGTAAATCTCGATGCGGTACCGGAATCCGAACAGCCGCTCCGTCCGCGCGCGTTCCCAGATCAGCGGGTCGAACGGGCACAGCAAAGCCCGTCCGGACACTGCCCGCGGCGTGCGCGCGTCGACGTGCCGGTAGGCGACCGCGCGCCAGTCGTCCACCTGGACTGGCTCCAGGACCCCTTCTTCGACCAGTTCCTGGACGGCTTTCCTTGAGACATCCGGGCCGAGGCGGTAGTAGTCGCGCAGGTCGGTTTCCGTTGCCACGCCCAGAGCCCGCGCCGAACGGTCGATCAGGCCGCGGGCGCCTTCCTCCGCGGAAACCTTGCGGGACAAGATCTCCGGCGGCACCACTCGCTCCGTCAGGTCGTACAGCCGCTCGAACGACCGCCGGGTGCCGGTGCTCAGCTGGCCGACGCCGAACAGGTACTCGCAGGCCTTCTTCACCACCGAGCGTTCCCACCACGCCCCCGGCCCGCGCCGGACCGCTTCGGTTTCCAGCGCCTTTTCGATCGCCCCGGCTCCGATCGGGCCCTGTTCCTTGACGACCGCCAGCACGTCGTCGAGCAGGCCGGGCACCGTGTCGACCACCCGCGTGTAGTTGCGCCACCAGCCGTCCCGTTTCGCGCCGGACTTCAGCAGCGGCCAGTCCTCGATCGGCAGCAGGCTCGCCTCGTGCGCCCACGACTCGACCAGCAGCCGCGGCCGTTTCGCGCGGTGGCTCCACGCGGCGTCGTCGACCAGCGCCGGGTCGTATCCGCCCAGGCGCGAGAACAGCGGCATGTAGTGCGCGCGCACGGCGACGTTGACCGAGTCCAGCTGCAGCAGCTGGACCCGCGACAGCACCTTGGCGAGGTGCCGCCGGGTCGGGGGCGAAGCGGGCCGGGGGTCGGCGAACCCCTGCGCGGCCAGAGCGGTGCGGCGGGCTGCGGAAAGGCTGATCGTCTGCATGATTCCGCCATGGTGCCAGCCACCCCCGACAGTTTCGGTACATTGCCCGCGTGAGTGCCGCCGAAGTCCGTCCCGCGAATCCGTCCGACGCCGCGGAGATCGCCCGCATCCAGCGGCTGACCTGGCGGGCGGCCTACGCCGACCTCCTGGGCGCCGAGGCCATCGACGAGTTCGAGAAGGCCGATCTCGAAGGCACCTGGGCGGAGACGATCGAGTACCCCGATTCCCGCGTCTACCTGGCCACCGAGGGCTCGTTCACGGTCGGCTACTGCGTCGCGGGGCCGGCCCCGCAGGACGAAGCCGCCGCGGCCGACGGATCCCCTGCCGACGACGCGCCCGGGCTGATCGCGTCGCTGGTGGTCGAACCGCGCTGGGGCCGTCGCGGGCACGCCGGGCGACTGCTCGCGACCGCCGCCGCCGATCTGCGCGCGAACGGCCTGAACCGCGGCATCACCTGGGTCGCGCAGTCCGACCACGCGACGCTTGGCTTCTACCGTCGCGCCGGCTGGTCCCCCGACGGGACCGTCCGCACCCTCGACACCGGCCGCGGAACGCTGCGCGAAGTCCGGCTCACCGGCACGCTGGAACTAGAACTCACACACTGACCGGCTCTTCGCGCTTCGCGAAAACCACCCAGCGCATCACCGAGTACATGAACACGCCCTCGCACGCCCCGGCGATCAGCCGCGACAGGTGGTATTCCACGCCCAGCGCCGTCAATCCGGCGCCCAGGCCGAGCAGGAACGCCGCGTAGTTCACCGCGATCGCCACCACGTACAGCACCGCCTGGCGGCCCACCGGTGCGTGCGAACGGAAGTTCAGCGCGCGGTTCAGCACGAAACTCAGCCCGAACGCGACCACGTACGCGACGCTGATCGACAGCCACACCGGCCACTTGAGCCCGCCGTGGAACAGCGTCAGCAGCAACAGGTCGACGCCGAACGTGAAGCCGTTGATCACCGCGAAACCGAGGAAGCTCGGCGCGACGATCCGGGACAATCCGAACGGCAGGATGCGGACGACCGCCTCGCACAGTCGGGCGAAACGGTCGGCGATCGGCACCTCAGGCACGGGTCCGATCCTGGCAGCGGAAGGTGTCCGAGACCGGTCGGCCAGGTGATCTTCTGGGGTTGGCGCCAGGGGAAAGAGTGGGGTTAGCCCCCGTGATCTTTTCGTGATGGCTGATAGCTTGGAGTGAGCCGAGCCACGAAAGGGGTGACGCTATGGGATGGGTGTTCCTGACTCTGGGCGTCGCCTTCGGCTCGGCGATCGTGCCGCTGATCAACGCCGAGCTCTTCGTCATCGGCCTGTGCGCGAGCCAGCACAGCGTGCACTGGCTGTGGCTGGGCGGCGCGGTCGCGGTCGGGCAGATCGCCGGGAAACTGCTGTACTACCTGGCCGCCCGCGGCTCGATCCGGCTGCCGAAGTTCCTGCACGACCGGCTGCACCGCGAACGGCCGCTGACTCCGCGACGGGTCCGGTGGCAGCTGCGCACCAAGGTGATCCGCAGCAAGGTCGAAGCGCTGCGCGAGCGGTGCCAGCGCCATCCGCACTGGATGACCGGCACCTACGGGATCAGCTCGCTCGTCGGGCTGCCGCCGTTCATGGCCACGAGCGTGCTCGCCGGGATGGTCCGGATGCGGCTGTCGACGTTCCTCGCGGCGGGGCTCGCGGGGCGGTGGGTGCGGTTCAGCTTGCTGGCGGCTTCGCCCGCGCTGTTCGCCGGTTGGCTGCAGTAACCCGAGGCGCTACTTGCGCTCCGCGGCTTCCAGCTCGATCGCCTTGCGCATGGTCGCCCGAGCCCGACGCCGGTCGCCCGCGATGTCGTACGCGTACGCCAGCCGGTACCAGGCCCGCCAATCCTCTTGGCTCGCCTCGACTTCCGCGCGGCGCGCGTCGAACCACGCGTCCGCGGCGTCGCGGTCCACGCGGCCGGACGGGCGGCGCGGCAGGCCTGACACGTCCGGCAGGCCGCCCTCGGCGTCCAGCTGCCGCGACAGCCGCTGGATCTGCATGCCGGACCGCCAGGTCACGACGACGATCCACACGCCCAGCAGCGGCAGCAGGAACACGCCGATGCCGAGCGCGATCCCGGCGGGCGTCCCGGTCGCGAGCAGCGCCACGGCCCGGTCCGCCAGCAGGACCAGGTACACCACCAGCGCCGCCGTCATCAGCAGCGCGACATTGCGGGCTTTCACAGGTCGAGCACGTTCTCCAGGCCGACCGTCAGGCCGGGCCGCGACACCACCGAGCGCACGCCGAGCAGCACGCCCGGCATGAACGACGTGCGGTCCAGCGAATCGTGCCGGATGGTCAGGGTTTCGCCCTCGCCGCCGAACAGGATTTCCTCGTGCGCCACCAACCCCGGCAGCCGGACCGAGTGCACGTGGACGTCCTCGACGGAGGCGCCGCGGGCACCGTCCACTTCGGACGTGGTGGCGTCCGGGCCCGGCGTGACCCCGGCTTCGGCTCGTGCGGAGGCGATCATCCGCGCGGTGTGCGCGGCGGTGCCGGACGGGGCGTCGGCCTTGCGGTTGTGGTGCAGTTCGATGATCTCGGCCGAGGTGTAGAACTTCGCCGCCTGCGCCGCGAACCGCATCGCCAGCACCGCGCCCAGCGCGAAGTTCGGCGCGATCAGCACGCCCAGCTGCGGCTTGTCCGCCAGCAGCCCGCGCAGTTCGGTGAGCCGCTCCTCGCTGAAGCCGGTGGTGCCGACGACCGCGTGCAGGTCGTGCGCGATCAGCCAGCGCAGGTTGTCCATCACCGCGTCCGGATGCGTGAAGTCCACGACCACCTGGGCGCTTTCCAGCGGGGCGAAATCGTCGCCCGCGTCCAGCGCGGCCACCAGTTCCTGGTCCGCGGCGCCTTCCACGGCTTTCACCACGGTGGCGCCCATGCGGCCGCGTGCGCCCAGCACGCCGACGCGGATCGGGGACTCGGTCATGACGCGATCACCTCGTGCAGATCGTCCGGCAGGTCGTCGGCGTGAGCGTACGGCCCCACCACCGCCGCGGACGACACCCCGCCGGGGCGCCGCAGCAGAGTGCGAGCGAGCGCACACACCTCTTCGGTCGTGACCGCGTCGATCCGCGCGATCGTGTCGTCGACGCCCAGGTACCGGGCGTAGTTCAGCTCGTTCTTGCCGATCCGGGACATCCGCGACGACGTGTCCTCCAGGCCCAGCACGAGCCCGCCGCGCAGCTGCCCCTTGGCGCGCGCGACCTCGGCGTCGGACAGCCCGTCCGCGGCGACCGAGTCGAGCACCTCGCGGATCACGCCCGCGACCTGGCCCAGCCGCTCCGGCTGACAGCCCGCGTACACCGACATGTGCCCGAGATCGGCGTAGCTCGCCACCGACGAATACACCTGGTACGCGAGGCCCCGGCGTTCGCGGATCTCCTGGAACAGCCGGGAACTCATGCCGCCGCCGAGCGCGGCGTTGAGCACGGACAGGGTGAACCGGCGCTCGTCGTGCCGCGGCAGTGCGCGGAAACCGAGCATCACGTGGGCCTGTTCGGTGTCGTCCGGGTGCAGGGCCAGCTTCGGCACGGTCTTCAGTCGCGCGCGACCGGATCGGGGTGCGACCGGGGTTGCGGTGCCGGTGAGGCGTTCCTTCAGCGCGCGCTTGACCAGCCGCAGGACCTGGCCGTGCTCGACGTTTCCGGCGACCGCGAGCACCATCCGCGGCAGGGTGTAGCGGCGGCGGTAGAAGCCGCGCAGGGCGGACGGCGACATTTCGGTGATGGACTTTTCCGTGCCCAGCACCGGACGGCCCAGCGGATGGTCGCCGATGATCGCGCCTACGAAGGTTTCGTGCAGCAGGTCTTCGGGGTCGTCGTCGCGCATCGCGATCTCTTCGAGGACGACGCTGCGTTCCATGTCCATGTCGCGGTCCGTGCACTGCGCTTCGAAGACCACATCGGTGACGAGATCGAGCGCTAGGGGCAGGTCTGCGTCCAGGACTTGGGCGTAGTAGCAGGTGTGTTCTTTGGCGGTGAAGGCGTTGAATTCGCCGCCTACCGCGTCGATCTCTTCGGCGATTTGGGTGGCGTCGCGGTTGGCGGTTCCCTTGAACAGCAAGTGTTCCAGGTAATGCGCGGCACCTGCGACCGCCAACGGCTCGTCGCGCGAACCCACGCCGACCCAGAGTCCGACCGTCGCCGAGCGAGACGCTGGGACGTGCTCGGTGATTACCCGCAAGCCGCCGGGCAAAACACTTCGCTTGACTACCGCACCGTCCGAAGTGGACTCGAGCGTACGGGTGGTGCCGACGGGCTGCTCGTGCCCGGAAACCTGCCGTGCCAAGTGTGGTCCTCTGTTTGATTGCGCCGGCTCCGCCGTCGCGGCGGGATCGCCTTCAAGTCGGCGTCTGGAGGGGCAGTGCACCCGGCCCGGAGGCCGTGCGCACTGCCCCTCCAGACGCCGACGCGATCCCGCGGTGGGGTCTAGTTGGGGGCGAAGCGCGCGGGCCGGGGTGGGGCGCAGAGAGGGCCTCCTGCCGAGGTCGTGAGTGCTGATCGCGGTTAGAACCGTGACAAGCACTCACGAGCCGCGGGTCAGGAGGCCCTCGATGGAACTGCGGGTGTTACTTGGCTTCGGCGGTCTCGGCCGGAGCGGCGTCGCCTTCGGCGGGCTTCGCGGCGTCCTCTTCCTTGACCACGATCAGGCTGATCTTGCCGCGGTTGTCGATGTCGGCGATCTCGACGCGGATCTTGTCGCCGACGTTCACGACGTCCTCGACCTTCGCGATCCGCTTGCCGTTGCCCAGCTTCGAGATGTGCACGAGGCCGTCCTTGCCCGGCAGCAGCGAGACGAACGCGCCGAACGCGGCCGTCTTCACCACGGTGCCCAGGAAGCGCTCGCCGACCTTCGGCAGCTGCGGGTTGGCGATGGCGTTGATCTTGCCGATCGCCGCCTCCGCCGACGGGCCGTCGGCCGCGCCCACGTAGATCGTGCCGTCGTCCTCAATCGAGATGTCGGCGCCGGTCTCCTCGGTGATCGAGTTGATCATCTTGCCCTTCGGCCCGATGACCTCGCCGATCTTGTCGACCGGGATCTTCACCGACGTGACACGCGGGGCGTACGGGCTCATCTCGTCCGGGCCGTCGATCGCCTCGGCGATGACTTCCAGGATGGTGAGGCGAGCGTCCTTCGCCTGCTTCAGCGCGGCCGCGAGGACCTCGGACGGGATGCCGTCGAGCTTGGTGTCCAGCTGCAGCGCGGTGATGATGTCCTTGGTGCCGGCGACCTTGAAGTCCATGTCGCCCAGCGCGTCCTCGGCGCCCAGGATGTCGGTGAGAGCCACGTAGCGGGTCTCGCCGTCGACCTCGTCGGACACCAGGCCCATGGCGATGCCCGCCACCGGAGCCTTCAGCGGCACGCCGGCGTTGAACAGGCCCATGGTGGACGCGCAGACCGAGCCCATCGAGGTGGAGCCGTTGGAGCCCAGCGCCTCGGAGACCTGGCGGATCGCGTACGGGAACTCGTCCCGCTTCGGCAGCACCGGGACCAGGGCGCGCTCGGCGAGCATGCCGTGGCCGATCTCGCGCCGCTTCGGCGAACCGACGCGGCCGGTCTCGCCGGTGGAGAACGGCGGGAAGTTGTAGTGGTGCAGGTAGCGCTTCGTCGTCTCCGGGGAGAGCGAGTCGATCTGCTGCTCCATGCGGAGCATGTTCAGCGTGGTGACGCCCAGGATCTGGGTCTCGCCGCGCTCGAACAGCGCCGAACCGTGCGCCCGCGGGATCACGGCGACCTCGGCCGAGAGCTGGCGGATGTCGGTCAGGCCGCGGCCGTCCATCCGGATCTTCTCGGTGAGGACGCGGGTGCGCATGATCTTCTTGGTCAGCGCCTTGAACGCACCGCCGACCTCCTTGTCGCGGCCCTCGAAGGCTTCGCCCTCGCCGAGGCCGAGCTTCTCCAGGACGGCGGCCTTGACCTCGTCGGTCGCGGCGTCGCGCTCCTGCTTGCCGGCGATCTGCAGCGCCTTGGCGAGCTCGTCGGACGCGATCGCAGCGACGGCCTCGTAGATGTCGGGCTGGTAGGCCGGGTACACCGGGAAGTCGCCGGTCGGCTTGGCGGCGTCGGCGGCCAGGCGCTGCTGCGCCTCGCACAGCACGCGGATGAACGGCTTCGCGGCCTCGAGGCCCTGCGCGACGGTGACCTCGTCCGGCGCGGTGCCGCCGTCGGCGATCAGGTCGAGCGTGTTCTCGGTGCCCTCGGCCTCGACCATCATGATGGCGACGTCATCGCCGACGATGCGGCCGGCCACGACCATGTTGAAGGTGGCCTTCTCGAGCTGCGGCCAGGTCGGGAACGCGACCCACTGGCCCTCGATCAGCGCGACGCGCACGCCGCCGACCGGGCCGGAGAACGGCAGGCCGGCGATCTGGGTGGAGGCCGACGCGGCGTTGATCGCCAGCACGTCGTACGGGTCGTCCGGGTTGAGGCTCTGGACGGTGATGACGACCTGGATCTCGTTGCGGAGGCCGTCGGCGAAGGACGGGCGCAGCGGGCGGTCGATCAGGCGGGCGGTGAGGATCGCGTCGGTCGACGGGCGGCCCTCTCGGCGGAAGAACGCGCCCGGGATGCGGCCGGCGGCGTACATCCGCTCCTCGACGTCCACGGTCAGCGGGAAGAAGTCGAAGTGCTCCTTCGGGTGCTTCGACGCCGTGGTCGCCGACAGCAGCATGGTCTCTTCGTCCAGGTACGCGACGACGGCGCCGGCGGCCTGCTTGGCGAGCCGGCCGGTCTCGAACCGGACGGTGCGGGTGCCGAACCGGCCGTTGTCCAGAACGGCTTCGGTCTCGAACACGGTGACTCCGGTGGAGTCGGTCATATGGTCAATCTCCTCTTTGGTTCCTTCGTACGGCGAGAGTCTCCCACTGTGGGACCCGGTTCGCCCGAGGACGCTCGAGGAGGTGTGAGGCCGGTCTTCGATCGAAGCCCCCGGGTCCGTTGCCCGGGAACCACTACCGAGGACCGGCGAGATCGTTCCTCCAGCGCGCTCGCGCCGTGTGGGGGGTGTGCTTGCGGCGAGGGGGAGCGGCCGAAGCCGCTCCCCCTCGTCAGCACGCTATCGGCGCAGGCCGAGACGCTTGATCAGGTCCCGGTACCGCGCCACGTCCACCTTTTCCGTGTAGTTCAGCAGCCGGCGGCGACGGCCGACCAGCAGCAGGAGACCGCGACGGGAGTGGTGGTCGTGCTTGTGGGTCTTCAGGTGTTCGGTGAGGCCGATGATCCGCTTGGTCAGCAGCGCGACCTGGGCCTCGGGGGATCCGGTGTCCGAGTCGTGCAGGCCGTACTCGGCGAGGATCGTCTTCTTCTCATCGGTGGACAGCGCCACTGGTGGTGCTCCTTGTGCATCTAGTGCCGTGAGGCCCGCACCGCGCCACGCGGCCGGGTGAGACGGTCGCGGCCGCCACGGACTGCAGCCGGACCCGGTTGCTGAGGTTACCAGCCGGTTGAACTGCGGCTTCAGGCGCGTACGGCTAGCTGGGCAGCACAGCCTCACCCGCGCCGCAGAGGCCAAGTCCGCAGCGTGCGGTACGGGCTGCCGCCGCCCATCAGCTCCACCCGGTCCGCGGACCAGACGCGGCTGCGGAAGCCCGCGAGCCGTTCCGTCCACTCGGTGGGCGGCTGCGTGCGCGAGCACCGCGCCAGCGTCAGGTGCGGCCGGTACGGGCGGTCTTCTTCGCAGCCCGCGGCCGCGGCCAGGTCGGCCAGGTCCTCCCCCGCCACTCCCAACCACAGCACTCCCGGAAATGTTCCCGAACCCCAGAGCCGGACGTCAACGGATTTTCGGCCGTCCAGCGCCCGGTCGAGGAAGGAGCCGCATTCGGCCGGGTCGACCTCGCCGTAAAAGGCCAGCGTGATGTGCCAGCCGGCCGGGTCGGACCAGCGCAGCTGCCGGTCCCGGGCGCCGAGCGCGCCGTCGATTTCCGCCGCGACGTCAGCGGGCGGGCGCAGCGCGGAGAACAACCGCATCGGCTACTGGCCCGAGGCTCCCGCGCGGCGGAGCAGGTCGGCGATCGCCGGGTAGTCGTCGTCGAGCAGCTTCGCCGCCTCGAAGAGGTTCTCGTCCTCGGCGACGTCGCGGATGCCCGCGAGCAGGATCTTCTCGTCCGAGTTGACCGGGATGTTGTCGCGGCCGACGGTGGGCCGCGAATCGCGCACGTCCTCGAGCGCGGCCTGCATCGCGTCGCGGTCGCCCGCGGCGACCTCGGGCACGAGGATCTTGCGTTCGAGCATGATCATCCGCGCCAGCACGACCGGATTGCCGATCTTCGCCCGCCGCCCGCTCATCACCTGGCTCAGCATCGGCGCGCTGATCCCCAGCACCTCGGCCAGGAACGCCTGCGACACGTCGAAGGCCACGACCAGCCTGCGCACCCGATCGCCCAGCGGCTCCCCGTACCACTCCCGCTGCAGCGCGATGTTCCGCTGGACGATCTTGTGGTCCTCCACCTAGCTCCGCTCCCCTAGCGCTGTCGTCCCGCGGCCGCCAGCCGGAGGACTTGCTCCCCCGGCCCGGCGCCGCCGGCCCATCTTGCCACTCCGGACGCCCCCGGCGGGCCGGAACGCCCGATTCGCCCCGGGTCCGGCCCGCCCCGGGATCTCCTCCGCTCAGCTGTCCGAGCCGAGCGCTTCCCTGGTCCGGGCCACGTCCTCGTCGATCTTCTTCACGAGATCGGCCGACGCGCCGAACCGCGCTTGATCCCGCAACCGGGTGACGAAGTCCAGTGCGACGTGCTGGCCGTAGAAGTCCTCGTCGACGTCCAGCACGAACGCCTCGACGGTGCGTTCGCGGCCGGAGAACGTCGGGTTCGTGCCCACCGACACCGCCGCGCGCAGCCGCCGGTCCGGGTCGGAGAGCCGGCTGAACCAGGCCGTGTAGACGCCGTCCGCGGGCACCGCGGCGAATCGCGCGGTGGACAGGTTGGCCGTCGGGTAGCCGAGGTCGTGGCCCCGGCCGTCGCCGCGGACGACGATGCCCTCCAGCCGGTGCGGGCGGCCGAGCGCGTCGGACGCGGCGACCACGTCGCCGGCGTCGATGCACGAGCGCACGTAGGTGGAGGAGAAGGTGATGTCGTTGGCGCCGCGGTCGTCGTCGAGCGAACGGCCCTGCAGCTCCGCGCCGTAGGCGACGAACCCGAAGCGGCGGCCGAGTTCGCGCAGCAGCGCGACGTTGCCCGCGGCCTTGGCCCCGAAGGTGAAGTTGTCGCCGACCAGCACCGCGCCCGCGTGCAGCCGGTCGACCAGCACCTCGTGCACGAACTCGTGCGGGCTGAGCCGGGACAGCTCCAGGGTGAAGGGCAGCACGCAGAACACGTCCACGCCGAGCCCCTCGACCAGCTGGGCCTTGCGCCGCAGGGTGGTCAGCTGCGCGGGATGGCTTCCCGGGCGCAGCACCTCGGACGGATGCGGGTCGAAGGTGAGCACCACGCTGGGCACTCCGCGTTCGGCTGCCGTCGCCACGGTGCGCTTGATCAGTTCCTGGTGCCCGCGGTGCACGCCGTCGAACACGCCGATGGTGACCACGCACCGTCCCCAGCCGCCCGGGAGGTCCCCGAGCCCACGCCACCGCTGCACTGTTGTCAACTCTCCCCGAGCAAGGTGCCTTTGCCCCCACCCTATGCGGGCAGGAGGACCACCACCGAGCGGGTCACTCCCTCAGTGTCGGACGCCAGCGCGAGCACGTGGCCGTCCGGCGCGAACAGGCCGTAGGTGCCCTCGATTCCGCCCGCCGGGATGCGCCTGCCGTATTGGACCGCCTTGGCCGTGGCCGCGTCGAGATCCCGGCGCGGGAACGCGGCGGCGACGGCCGCGTCGAGGTCCAAGGACAGTTCCGGTTTTTCCTCGAGCTGGTCGAGCGTGCGCGCGCGGGCGAGCGTGAACGGCCCGACTGTGGTGCGGCGCAAGGCTTTCAGGTGCCCGCCGACGCCGAGTCCGGCGCCGAGATCCCGGGCGAGCGCGCGGACGTAGGTGCCGGACGAGCATTCGACGATCGCGTCGATCTCGATCCGGTCGTCCTCGCGGCGAAGGCCGAGAACGTCGAACCGGTGCACGGTCACCGGCCGCGGCGGGAGGACGACGTCTTCTCCCGCGCGCACCCGGGCGTAGGCGCGCTTGCCGTCGATCTTGACGGCGGACACGGCGCTGGGCACCTGCTGGATATCGCCGGTCAGCGCGGCGATGCCGGCAGCGATCTGCTCGTCGGTGACCGCGGCGAGGGCTTCCGGCGCGGCATCGGTTTCGGCCATCGGTTCGCCTTCGGCGTCGTCGGTGGTGGTGGAGCGGCCGAGCGACAGGGTGGCGAGGTAGGTCTTGCGGTCGAGGGCGAGGTGGCCGAGGAGTTTGGTGGCGCGCTCGATGCCGAGGACGAGTACGCCGGTCGCCATCGGGTCGAGTGTGCCGGCGTGGCCGACCTTGCGGGTGCCCATGATCCGCCGCGCCCGCGCGACCACGTCGTGCGACGTCATTCCCGCCGGTTTGTCGACGATGAGCAGTCCGGGCGGAGGGGCGGGACGACGCGGTTCTTTCGGGCGAGACACGGCGGAAACCCTACCTAGACGGGGTTTCGCGAGTGGCGGGTGGTTCGGGCGGGCGTGCTGGGCGGCGGGAGGGGTGCGGTGTCTGGCTTGAGCGGCCGAGCAGCCGGGCTGGAGCGCAGAAGTCGGTTGGAGTCCAGCGCGCGGCCAGAGCGGCACGACGGAAGGGGCTCGGGCGAATGGCTTGAGCGGCCGGGGCGGCGGAAGCGGGCTGGAGTGCGCGCGAGCGGCCAGGCTGGCGATGAGGGGCTGGGTTGTCGTGTGTGGCAATGCCGGTTAGAACCGGCATTGCCACACACGAGCTCCCGGAGAGAGCAGGCCGGGCGGGGTGGCTGTCGCCGGGAAGGGTTCGGGCAGTTCGATCAGGCAGCGGCCACGGCTTCTTCCGGTGCGTGGTCCCAGCGGTGCCGCCGGATCTGGACCGGGACTTCCTCCCCGCGGGCCTCCGCGGCGAACACCTGGGCGCGGGCCCGTCGCCACCACACCAGCATCTTGGTCGCGCCGAACGCCAGGACGGCCACGATGACCAGCAGTGCGATCCGGAAATTGCCGCCGGTGGCCTGGAGCAGGATGCCGATCAGCAGGGCGGTCACAGTGGTCGCCATGAAGCCGCCGACGTTCACCACTCCGGTTGCGGTGCCTACGCGGGACAGCGGGTTGTAGTCGCGGGCGATGGCGAAGCCGATCATCGACGCCGGGCCGCCCAGGGTGAGGAATGCGAATGCCGGGACGAGGACGCCCACCGGGACGTGGCCGTTCCAGCCGAGCAGCACTGCCCATACGATCGCCGCACCGCTGAGATAGCCGATGACCAGCGGCACTCGCAGTGCCGGGGAGCGGCCGATCAGCGCGCCCAAGAGCGGGCCGCCCGCCATTGAGCCGAATACGAACACGGTCAGCAGGGCGCTTGCGGTCGCGGCGGGCAAACCCTCGCCTTGCACCAGGAATGGCATGCCCCACAACAGGGTCAGCACGTTCGGCGCGAACATCGTCGAGAAGTGCACCCAGAAACCCAGCCGAGTGCCGGGGGTTCGCCAAGCCAGCTTGACCTGCGTGGCCAGTTCCGCCGGGCGCACGGGTTCGCGCTTGCGTTCCGGCACGCCTTCGGGAGTATCGCGGACGCGCAGCGCGACCGGCACCGAGTACAGGACCGTCACCGCGCCGACGGCGAGGAAGGTGACTGTCCATCCTGGACCGTCGAGGAGCAGGGTGAGCGGGACCGTCGCGGCGAGGTTGCCGATGTAGCCGACGCACGAGGTGAAGGATGCGAGCAGCGCGTAACGATGGGCTGGGAAATGCGCCGCGACGAGGCGGAGGACGCTGACGAAGGTGAGCGCGTCGCCGAGGCCGAGGACGCCGCGCGCTACCAGGCCGAGCGCGTACGTGTCGGCGAGGCCGAGCAGGAGCTGCCCGGAGCCGAGGATCAGGACGGCGGCGGTGAGCACGCGACGCGGGCCATAGCGGTCGACCAGCACGCCGGTCGGGATCTGCATCGCCGCGTAGACACCGACCTGCAGGACGGTGAAGATGCCGAGCGCGGCGGATCCGACACCGAAGCGTTCGGCCGCTTTCAGCCCGGCGACGCCGAACGAGGTGCGGTGGAAGACGGCGAGCAGGTACACCGTGACCGCGGTGAGCCAGATGAGCCAGGACCGGACAGGGGCGCGGCCGGCGGGCGTCAAGGGTTCCTCCAGATGAGCAGGCGAGCGTCGGACAGAGGAGGACGACGACGCTGCCGCCTCGATAGTTGTATCGCCTCAGCAATCTCGATACATAGCCGTAACCGGGGTGTGTTTCACCACAGATCCACTTCGCCGCGGATTCCGACGACCGTTTCGCCGCCGACCCAGACGTCGTCGCCGTCCCGTTCGACGTGCACCCGCCCTCGCCTGCCGAGCTGCGTGCCCTGCGCCGCGACGTACGACTCGGGCGCGATGCCGTCGCCGATCAGCCACTGGCCGAGGGCCGCGTTGAGGCTGCCGGTGACCGGATCCTCGACGACGTCGCTGAACGCGCGGACCTCGAACGCCGTGTCGGACCCAGCCGGCTGCGCACCGGCGACGCCCACCTTGAACGAGCCGAGCGCACCGAAGTCCGGCTCGATCGCGAGGACGGTCGCCGCGTCGCGCAGCAGCAACGCGACCCAACCGGGGCCGTTGTCCGCCCAGCGCGCGTCGAGGACGTCACCGTCGCCGAGGCGCAGACCGCGCGTCACCGCGGCGAGATCGGCGTCGTCCACCGGACCGCCACGGCGCAGCGGAGGCGCGGCGAACGCCAGCCGGTCGCCGTCGCGGCGCACCCGGACCAGCCCGACCCCGCATTCCTGCACGAGGTGCCCGGCTTTCGGCACTCCCCCGGCGGCCAGCCACGCCCGCGCCGACCCGAGCGTCGGATGTCCGGCGAACGGCAGCTCGCCGTGCGGGGTGAAGATCCGCACGCGGTAGTCGGCGGCCGGGTCGGACGGCTCCAGCAGGAACGTGGTCTCGCTGAGGTTCGTCCAGCTGGCGAACGCGGCCATCCGCTCGTCGGACAGCCCGTCCGCGCCGTGCACGACAGCGAGCGGGTTGCCTCGGGTGAGCTCGTCGGTGAAGACGTCGACCTGGGTGAACTTCGGCATGCGCCCACCCTCGCATCCGCCGGGCGACGGCGGCGAGCGGGTTTCGCCGTCATGCCATCAGGCCTCCCTCACCGCGCCGACCACGGCCCACCGCCCGGACCGCCATCGCGCCACCACGGCCGCCAGCCGGAACACCATGAACAGCGACAGTCCGGTCCAGATCCCGCTCAATCCCCAGCCCAGCGCCAGCGACAGCCAGATCAGCGGCAGGAATCCGAGACCGGCGCTGACGAGCGTCGCGGTGCGGAGGAAGGCGGCGTCGCCCGCACCGAGGAGGACGCCGTCGAGAGCGAACACCACTCCCGCGATCGGTTGCAGCGCAACGAAGAACCACCACGCGTGCGGGATTTCGCCGAGCACTCCCGGATCGGACGTGAACGCGTGCGGCAGGACGCTCCACAACGCGGCGAACAGCACGCACAGGAAACAGCCGAGGACGAGGCCGTATCCGGTGATCTGGTTGGCCACCCCGCGCGCCTGCCGCGCCGCTCCCGCGCCGAGCGCCGCGCCGACGAGCGATTGCGCCGCGATCGCCACTGAATCGAGCACCAGGGACAGGAACGTCCAGAGCTGCAGGACCACCTGGTGCGCCCCGACCGCCTCGGTCGAGGTGCGCGCGGCCACCGCGGCGGCGGACACGAAGCACGCCTGGAACGCGAAACTGCGCAGCACCAGGTCCCGGCCGAGACCCAGTTGTGCCCGCATCACCGCGAAATCCGGCCGCAATGGCACCTTTTCGCGCACCAGCGCGGCGACGAACATCGACGCGGACACGACCTGCGCGACGACGTTCGCGATCGCCGACCCCTCCAGCCCGAGATCGGCGACGTACACCAGCACTGGGCACAGTACGGCCGAGATTCCGTTGCCCGCCAAGACATAGCGCAGCGGACGGGTGGCGTCCTGCACGCCGCGCATCCAGCCGTTGCCCGCCATGGTGATGAGGATGAGCGGCGCGCCGAACAACGCGATCCGCAGCCAGGAGACAGCCGCCGCGGCGATCTCGTCACTGCCCGAAAGCGCGCGGGTGATCGGCTCCGCCAGCAGTTGCCCCGCGACGAGCAGCACCAGCCCGACCAGCACGCCGAGCCAGGTGGCCTGCACGCCCTCGCGGACCGCGTCGGCGCGCCTGCCCGCGCCGTGCAGTCGCGCGGTGCGCGAGGTGGTGCCGTAGGACAGGAAGGTGAGCTGCGTGGAGACCTGCGACAACACCACGCCGCCCAGCGCGAGGCCGGCGAGCGGCAGCGCCCCGAGATGGCCGACGACGGCGGTGTCGACCAGCACGTAGAGCGGCTCGGCGGCGAGCACGCCGAGCGCGGGCACGGCGAGCCCGAACACTCGGCGGGGCGG
This sequence comes from Amycolatopsis sp. NPDC003676, assembly GCF_053587275.1. Taxonomy (NCBI): domain Bacteria; kingdom Bacillati; phylum Actinomycetota; class Actinomycetes; order Pseudonocardiales; family Pseudonocardiaceae; genus Amycolatopsis; species Amycolatopsis sp. NPDC003676. The sequence continues at coordinate 11,941 of NZ_JBSFNS010000097.1, read as the reverse complement.
GATGCGGTCACCGCTTACGGCGGTGGTCGTGGCGTTTTCGGACACGGGGACGAGAGTAGCTACCGGGTCCGACAATTCCGGCGGGGCGGAGGGGTTGGGTTCACCGAGGTAGGTGACGGGGGCCGGGGAATTGGTTGTGGGGCAAGGGAATTCGACTGGGGGCGCGGCGGGTTCCTGGGATGTGGGAGGTTTGTTCGGGTGGTGCGGCTTTGGCTGGGGGCATGCAGGACGGGCATGTCTGGGAACGCGGCCGACCGGCGGCGGTTCGGAGGTGGCGGCGGTTCGGCTTTTGGCTGCGAGCACACGGGACGGACACACCTGGGAGCACGGCCAATCGGCGGCGTTTCAGCAGGACGGACGTTCAGCTGGCTCAACCTCGGCCGCGGGCACTCCAGACGGACGCATCCAGGAGCGCCGCGGACCGGCCGCGTCTCGGGCGGCGCGGCATTCGACGGGTTCGGCTTCGGCCGCGGACATTCCAGACGGACGCGCCCCGGAGCGCCACGGACGGCCACGTCCCGGGCGGGGCGGACATTCGACTGGCCCGGCTTCGGCCGCGGGCACTCCAGACGGACGCACGCCGGAGCGCCGCGAACCGGCCACATCTCGGGCGGCACGGCATTCGACTGGCCCGGCTTCGGCCGCGGGCACTCCAGACAGACGCACCCCGGAGCGCCGCGAACCGGCCACATCTCGGACGGCGCGGACATTCGACTGGCCCGGCTTCGGCCGCGGACATGCCGGACAGGCACCCGGGAACACGGCCAACCGGCCGCGTCTTGGAGCTGGAGGTCAGTCCGCGGCCGGCGCCAGCATCTCCCGTGATCGGCCAACAGGTGCAGCTGCGCGCCGAGAGACCGTCCCCAGCGGTGCTGGCGAACCGGTGCCAGAAGCCCCGCCCGGTTCAGGAAGCTCGCAGCAGCGGTGCCCGCCCCAACGCGTCACGCAGCCGGTCCAGTACCTCCTCTGCCGGGCCCTCCGCCGTGCATCCAGCCGCCATCCGGTGGCCTCCCCCGCCGAACTCCGCGGCGGCGGCTGACACGTCGATGTCACCGGCGGAGCGCAGCGAGACTGTCCACACTGGACCAGGCCCGGCCTCCTTCAGCACAGCCGCGACGCCAGCCTCCCGAGTGGCGCGCACCACGTCGATCACCGACTCGACCTCTTCCAGTCGCACCGTCGCCGCGGCAGCCGCGCGGACTACCGTGTGGACGAAGCCGAATCCTTGCGCCCCTTCGGGTTCCAGCCTCGCCTCGGAGAGGACCGTCGCCAGCATCGGCAGCCAGGCGAACGGGTGGTCGTCGACGATTCGGCGGGCGACCTCGCCCGGGTCGGCCCCGGCTTCCAGGAGGCGCGCGGCGATTCGGTGCGTTTCGGGGCTTGCCCGGCGGAAGCCGCTCGTGTCGGTGACCACTCCGGCGTACAGGCAGCGTGCGGCGGCCTCGTCCAACTCGACGCCCATTGCCTCGATGATGCGCGTGACCAGGATCGCCGTCGCTTCGGCGGACTCGTCCACGACGTGGTGGGTGCCGTAGCGGGCGTTCGTCGCGTGGTGGTCGACGACCAGGACCGGAGCGCCCGCGTCGCGGACCGCGGCGACGCGCGGGGCGAGCCTGCCCAGGCGGGCCAGGGTCGGGGTGTCCAGTGCGACCAGGAGGCCGTCGGTCGGAGGGAGGGCGTCGACCGGGGTGATCAGGCCGTCGACGTCCAGCCAGGCGAGCGTTTCCGGGGCCTCGTCCGGCTCTCCGAAGGCGACCCGCACGCGAGCGCCGCCGCGATGCAGCACGTGGCCTAGGGCCAGCGCGCTGCCGAGGGCGTCCGCGTCGGGGCGCACGTGTCCGAGCAGCGTCACGTCGGTGGCCCCGGCCAGCAGTGCGGCGGCGGCCTCGATGTCCTGTACCAGGGAAGCTGTCACAAAGTGTCACGCTACGCTCTGCGGGATGCCTGAGTACGTGATCCTCGTTCTTCCTTCCGCCAACCGCGTGTACGCCGCGTCGTCGCCGGCGCTGCTGCGCGCCGAGCTGGCGGCCTTCGGCGCTGGTCTTTCCGCCGAAGTGTCGGCGATCGAAGAGATCGAACTCGGCGGCGTCGGGTACGTGAAATTCGCCTGCGCGGCCCCTCTCGGTGAGCGAGACTTGGCGCTGCTGTCGAACCTGTCCTCGCTGTACGCCCTGTTCGAACTGGGCGACGGCGTGCTGCGGCCGGTCGCCGTGCATCCGCTGGCGAAGGCCGACTCGGACCTGCTGACCATCCAGAAGTACCCCGGCAAAACCAACGAGCAGTTCACCAAACTGCTGCTCAACCTCACCCTGCTGGCGACGGCGCGGCCGGCGGACTGGCCGGACCGCGAACTGCACCTGCTCGACCCCCTGTGCGGCCGCGGGACGACGCTCAACCAGGCCGTGATGTACGGCTTCGACGCCACCGGCCTGGACGTCGACGAGCGCGATTTCGAAGCGTACGAACAGTTCGTGAAGACGTGGCTGCGCACGAAGCGCGTGAAGCACACCGCGGAGGCCGGGCAGCTGCGCCGCAACAAGGTCCGGCTTGGCCGTCGGCTGGACATCGAGTACGCGTTCGACAAGGACGACTACAAGGCCGGCCGCGTCCGGCGGCTCAGCTACCTCAACACGGACACCCTGACCACCGACGAGGTCCTTCGCCCGGCGTCGGTGGATCTCATCGTGACCGACGCGCCGTACGGCGTGCAGCACGGCAGCCACCGCGAGACCGGCCTGGCCCGCAGCCCGCGCGACCTTCTCGCGGCGGCGGTCCCGGTGTGGAACCGGGTGCTGCGCCCGGGCGGGGCGATGGGGATCTCGTGGAACACGCATGTGCTGCCGCGAGAGGAACTGGTGGCGATCCTGGAACGCGCGGGGCTGACGGTGCGGTCGGGCGGGCCTTATGAGGAGCTGGCGCATCGGGTGGATCAGGCGATCGTGCGGGATCTTGTGGTGGCGGGAAAGCCGGTCTGAATTCGCGCTGGGCATTGTTGTTACCGCGCGCCCAGGCCACCGGTGTTACCCATTGCCTGCACGACCCCGGCTACCCGAACCGGTGATCCCGCTACGCCAGCCGCGGCCCGATGAACCGCAGCACCTCCGGCAGCACGCCCCGCCAGTACTCCGACGTGTGCTCTCCCGCGGTGATCCGCGAGACCTCCGGTTTGGCGCTGCTGATCAGCTTCCGGTTGGCCGCCAGGAACGGATCCCCGTCGCCGCACCACACGCCGAGGCCTCGGGTCGGGAGTTCGTCCACGTGCTGCAGCGGTTCGGCGGCCGTCCAGTCGTCCTGGGACGGGAAGATGTGCCGGGTGCGGGCTTCGGGCCAGGTGCGGAACAGGGCCGCGCTGCAGGTGGCCACGGCGCGGACGTCGCGGCGGCGCCGGGCGAGGTTCAGGGCTCCGAAGCCGCCCATGGAGATGCCGAGGACGCCGGTCATCGGGCGGAGACCGGCTTCGGAGAGCCAGCCGGGGAGTTCGTCGGCGAGCATGCGGCGCGGGTCGTCGCTGCCGTCGGGGACCCAGTAGTGGCTGCCGTCGACCGCGACGACCGCGAACGGCGGGACGCCGGACCGCACCGCGGCGGTGAGGGCCGCGGGCAGGTCCAGGTCCAGGAAGGTGCGGGCGTTCGACCCGCGACCGTGCAGCGCGACGCAGACCGGCAGGCCGAGGCTGGGCACGCCGTCGGGCGTCATGAGCACTACGTCGACGTCCCGGCCGCGGGCCGCGGAGTGCCTGCGGTGGATCGTGATCGACGCCTTCAGGGGCGACGGGCTGGAGGCCGGGGCAGCCGAGGACGGCGCAGCCACCGGGGCGGAGCGCCCGGTGCAGGCGGAGACGAGCGCCGCGGCACTGCCGAACAGCAGGCCGCGTCGCGTGACACCGGGCTTTGACCGCATCGCTTCAGCCGCGCGTCTCCTCTTCTGCTTGCTCCTCGTCCTCGTCGGCACGAGGAGCTTTGTAAGGGTCCGCGTCGCCCGCGGGCTGGGCGCCGGTCGCCCGGCGCGCCACCTCGGCGTCCGACTCGCGGGCCTTCGCCAGCAGCTCTTCGATGCGGCGGGCGTCGTCGGGGACGCTGTCCGCGACGAAGGTGAGCGTCGGGGTGTAGCGGACGCCGGTGCCCTGTCCCACCTTGGTGCGCAGGACGCCGCGCGCGGCTTCCAGCGCGGCCGCGGCGCTCGCGAAGTCCGGCTCCGCGTCGAGGCTTTCGCCGAGCACCGTGTAGTACACCGTGGCGTCGTGCAGGTCCGCAGTGACGCGGGCGTCGGTGATGGTCACCGAGCCCAAACGCGGGTCCTTGACGTCGTGTTCGATCGCCGAGGCCACGATCTGCGAGATCCGCTTGGCGAGCTTGCGTGCCCGAGCGGGATCGGCCATGGCTGAGGTCTCCTTCTCCGGGTTTTCCGGATGTCCGGGTGTTTCTAGTCGTCCGGGCCGAGCAGCCGGCGGCGCGCGGAGAGCAGTTCGAACTCGGGGCGTCCGGCCGCGAACCGCTCGCACGCGTCGAGCACGTCCCGGATGTGCTCGCCGTCGGGGGCGACCGCGGCGACGCCGATGAGCGCGCGCCGGTGCAGGTCCAGATGTCCCGCCTCGGCGACCGAGACGGAAAACCGCTTCCGCAGTTCGGCCACCACCGGCCGCACCACGGATCGTTTCTGCTTCAACGAATGCACGTCGTCGAGCAGCAGGTCGAGCTCCAAGGCTCCGACAAACATAGGCAGCGAAGTTGTGCCGCGAACGCGGTCCGGGGTGCGCGCTCGGCACACCCCGGACCGTTGGCTCACGCGCGGGGCTTCTCCCGCTGTTCGTAGGTCTCGATCACGTCGTCGACCTTGATGTCGCTGTACGAGCCCAGCGTGAGACCGCACTCGTACCCTTCCCGGACCTCGACCACGTCGTCCTTGAAGCGGCGCAGCGAGTTGATCGGCAGGTTCTGCGCCACGACGTTGCCGTCGCGCAGGAGGCGGGCCTTGGCGTTGCGCCGGATCTCGCCGGACATGACCAGGCAACCCGCGATCGTGCCGATCTTGGAGGACTTGAAGACGTCCCGGACCTCGGCGCGGCCCAGTTCGACCTCTTCGTACTCCGGCTTGAGCATGCCCTTCAGGGCCTGCTCGATCTCCTCGATCGCCTGGTAGATGACCGTGTAGTAGCGCACGTCGACGCCCTCGCGGGTGGCCCGCTCGGTCGCCTTGCCCTGCGCCCGGACGTTGAACCCGAGGACGATCGCGTCGGACGCGGTCGCCAGGTCGATGTCCGATTCGGTCACGCCGCCGACGCCGCGGTGCACGACGTGCAGTTCGACGTCTTCGCCGACGTCCAGCTGCAGCAGCGCCGCTTCGAGCGCCTCGACGGTACCCGAGTTGTCGCCCTTGATGATCAGGTTGAGGCTGCTCGTCTCCTTCAAGGCGGAGTCGAGGTCCTCGAGGCTGACCCGCTTGCGGCGCGACGCGTTGAGCGCGTTGCGGGTGCGGGCGGAGCGGCGCTCGGCGATCTGCCGGGCGACGCGGTCCTCGTCGACCACCAGGAAGGTGTCGCCCGCTCCCGGCACCGAGGTGAACCCGATGACCTGGACCGGACGCGAGGGCAGCGCCTCGGTGACGTCCTCGTTGTGCTCGTCGACCATCCGGCGGACGCGGCCGTAGGCGTCGCCCGCCACGACCGAGTCGCCCACGCGCAGCGTGCCGCGCTGGACCAGGACGGTGGCCACCGGGCCGCGACCGCGGTCGAGGTGCGCCTCGATCGCGACGCCCTGGGCCTCCATGTCCGGGTTGGCCCGGAGGTCCAGAGCCGCGTCCGCGGTCAGCAGGATCGCCTCGAGAAGCCCGTCGATGTTGATGTTCTCCCGTGCGGAGATCTCGACGAACATCGTGTCGCCGCCGTATTCCTCGGCGATGAGGTTGTACTCGGTGAGCTGCTGCCGGATCTTGTCCGGGTTCGCGCCCTCCTTGTCGATCTTGTTGATCGCGACCACGATCGGGGCCTTGGCGGCCTGCGCGTGGTTGATCGCCTCCACCGTCTGCGGCATGACGCCGTCGTCGGCCGCCACCACGATCACCGCGATGTCGGTCGAGTTCGCGCCACGGGCACGCATGGCGGTGAACGCCTCGTGACCCGGGGTGTCGATGAAGGTGATCAGCCGCTCGACGCCTTCGAGCTCGGTCTCGATCTGGTAGGCGCCGATGTGCTGGGTGATCCCGCCGGCCTCGCTCTCGCGGACCTTCGTCTTGCGGATCGTGTCCAGCAGTCGCGTCTTGCCGTGGTCGACGTGACCCATGATGGTGACGACCGGCGGCCGGACCTGCAGGTCCTCCTCGCCGCCCTCGTCCTCGCCATAGGTGATGTCGAAGGTTTCGAGCAGCTCGCGGTCCTCCTCCTCGGGGGAGACGACCTGGACGACGTAGTTCATCTCGCCGCCGAGCAGCTCGAGGATGTCGTCCGACACGGACTGCGTCGCGGTGACCATCTCGCCGAGGTGGAAGAGCACCTGCACCAGCGAAGCCGGGTTGGCGTCGATCTTCTCGGCGAAGTCGGTCAGCGAAGCGCCGCGCGGCAGCCGGATCGTCTCGCCCTGCCCCTTGGGCAGGCGGACGCCGCCGACGCTGGGCGCCTGCATGTTGTCCATGTACTCCTGGCGCTTCTGCCGCTTCGACTTGCGGCCCTTGCGCGAGGGTCCGCCGGGACGGCCGAAGGCACCGGCCGTGCCGCCGCGACCGCCCGGGCCGCCACGACCGCCGCCGCCACCGCGGAAACCGCCGCCGCCGGCCGGGGCGCCACCGCCGCCGCCCGGACGGAAGCCGCCACCGCCGCCACCGCCGCCGGGACGGAAACCGCCGCCACCGCCGCCGCCACCGGGGCCGCCGCGGAAGCCGCCGCCACCGCCGCCGCCAGGACGACCGCCGCCGCCGGGACGACCGCCGCCGCCGGGACCGCCTCGGCCGCCTGCCGGTCCGGCAGGACGGGCGCGGCCCGGCATCATGCCGGGGTTCGGGCGCGGGGGCATGTTGCCCGGGCTCGGCCGGTTGCCGCCGCCCTGGCCGCCGCCGGGACGCGGCGGACGGGTGTCGCCGCCCTGGCCGCCGCCCGGACGCGGGGGACGGTTGTCGCCGCCCTGGCCGGGGCCGGGGCGCGGGGCGGGCGGACGCGGGGCCGGGGAACCGGAGCCGACGCCGAACGGGTTGTTGCCGACCCGCGGCGGGCGCGGACCGGGACGCGGGCCGCTGGGCTTGGGGCCCTGCGGCTTGGGCGGCACGACCGAACCGGCGGACGACGAGTCCTGCTGCTTCGGGGCCGGCTTGGGCGCGGCGGGCTCGGCCTTGGCGGCCGGGACCTCCGGAGCCGGGGCCGGCTGGGCCGGTGCGGGCGGGCGCGGACCGGGGCGCGGGCCGCCGGGCTTCGGGCCCGGGGACGCCGCCGGCTTGGCTGCCTGCGGACCCGGCTTCCCGGCCGGGGCCTGCTGCGGCGCGGGGGCCGGAGCGGACGGGGCCTGCGAAGCGGCGCTCTGCTGCTGCGGAGCGGGCGGCTTCGGGGCCGCCGGAGCGGGCCGCGGTCCCGGGGTGGGGCCGGGCTTCTTCCCGCCCTTGGCGGGGTACGCGTCGCGGAGCCGGCGGGCGACGGGCGCCTCGACGGTGGACGACGCGGACTTCACGAACTCGCCCTGCTCCTTGAGCTTGGCGAGAACTTCTTTGCTGGTGATGCCGAGCTCCTTAGCGAGCTCGTGTACACGGGCCTTGCCTGGCACAGCTCTCCTCATCTAGGGGAGGCCAGGCGGGGACCCGCTGACCTCGTCCTTATCGTCGCGCGTTCATGGCTTCAGCTTCACGGCTGACTCATGACGGGTCGACCTGCTTCCTTGTATCTCGCGATCCCGGGGTTGTCCCGGAGTCGTCGTCCGCGGCGAACGCCGCGTGGTCGTGCAGCCCCGCGGCCTCGAGCGCGCCCTGGACTCGAAGAGCCCGGGGGAACGCCCGCTTCCGCTCGGCTTTGGCCAGGCAGTCCGTTCCGGGGTGCAGCCACGCTCCCCGGCCCGGCAGCCGCCGACGTTCGTCGACGACCACCCGCCCGTCCGCCGCGACCACGCGCAGCAGTTCGCCGGTCAAGTCCCGTTTCCGGCAGCCGACACACGTGCGCACCGGCGACTGCCGGTGACGCTGGAGGTCGGGGGTGTCCCCAGTAGCCCTTCGCGGGTCTTGAACCGTTGTCGAGTCTAGCGCCTGCACCTTCAGTCGGCCGAACCGGTTGCCGCGGCGGGCCGCGCCTGGCCGGCGTGGTCTTGCTCACCCTCGGCCGGACCGGCCGGCTCGGCGGGCGCCGCGTCGCTCCGGATGTCGATCCGCCAGCCGGTGAGCCGGGCCGCCAGCCGGGCGTTCTGGCCTTCCTTGCCGATCGCGAGCGACAGCTGGAAGTCCGGGACGACGACCCTCGCCGTCTTGGCCCGCTCGTCCACGACACGTACCGAGACAACCTTCGCGGGCGACAATGCATTCCCGACGAACTTGGCCGGGTCGTCGGACCAGTCGATGATGTCGATCTTCTCGCCGGCGAGCTCGCTCATCACGTTCCGCACGCGCGCGCCCATCGGGCCGATGCAGGCGCCCTTGGCGTTGACGCCGGGGATGGTGGAGCGCACGGCGATCTTCGACCGGTGTCCCGGTTCGCGGGCGACCGCGGCGATCTCGACGGTGCCGTCGGCGATCTCCGGGACCTCCAGCGCGAACAGCTTGCGCACCAGGTTCGGGTGCGAGCGCGACAGCATGATCTGCGGGCCGCGGTTGCTGCGCGACACGCCGAACACGAACGCCTTGATCCGGGTGCCGTGCTCGTAGGACTCCCCCGCGACCTGCTCGGCCTGCGGCAGCACGCCCTCGGTGTCGCCGACCTGGATCACGACCATGCCGCGGGCGTTGGCGCGCGCGTCGCGCTGCACCACTCCGGCCACGATCTCGCCCTCCTTGGCGGAGAACTCGCCGTAGGTCTTCTCGTGCTCGGCGTCGCGCAGCCGCTGCAGGATGACCTGGCGCGCGGTGGTGGCGGCGATCCGGCCGAAGCCCTCGGGGGTGTCGTCCCATTCCTCGTCGACCTCGCCCTCGGAGGTGAGGGTGTGCGCGAGGACGCGGACGAGGCCGGTCTTGCGGTCGATGTCGATGCGGGCGTGCGACTGGTGGCCCTCGGTGTGCTTGTACGCGGTGAGCAGCGCGGTCTCGATGGCCTCGATGACCGTGTCGAAGGGGATGTCCTTGTCCCGTTCGATCGCCCGCAGCGCGGCGATGTCCACGTTCACTTCGACTCCTCCTTCTTTTCGTCTTCGTCCGCGGTCAGGGCTTTGAGGTCTTCGGCGGGCGGTTGCTTGAATTCGACTTCCACCACGGCTTTCGCGACGGACTGGTAGTGCACGTCCTTGATCCGGCCGTCGACGAGCGCGCGCACGCTCTTCTCGCCGGCGTGCCCGACGCGGGCGAGGTAGGCCGCGCCCTCGACGGGCGTGATCTTGACGAGGCGGAAGCGGGCGCGCCGCCAGTGCCGCTGCTGGGTGAGCGGCCGGTCGAGGCCGGGAGAGGTGACTTCGAGCGTGTAGGCGCTCGCCAGCACGTGCTCGTTCTCGTCGAGTGCGGCCGAGACGGTGCGGCTGACTTCGGCGACCTCGTCCAGCCCGACGCCGTCGTCGGAGTCGACGACCACCTTCACCAGCTGTCGCCGTCCGGCTTGCTGCACCTCGAGCGAGTCGAGGTCGAAGCCCGCGGTCGTGACGGCTTCGGCCACGATCGGCTCCAGCCGGCTGGCGAGTTCGTTGGGCACGTGGAGCACTCCTGTTCGGCCTGTTGGTCAGTGGAGGTCAAGCTTATCCTGCGCCCCCGCGAAGACGCGCGAGCGGCGGCGCACCCGGGCGGCCTGGCAGGATGGGCCGACGTGACCGCAGACCTCTCCCGGCGCGCCGTGCTGCGTCTGGGCGCACTGAGCGCCACTGTCGCCGCGGCTGTGCCGCTCGCCGCCTGCTCGGGCGGCTACGACGACGCCCCCGATCCGCTGGCCCCGCTGCTGGCGATGGCCGAGGCGGACGCCGCCGCGGCAAGGAAGCTGCCGTCCGGCGGCGACGCGGCCGGCCAGGTGGCCGACGCCAGAGCCGCGCAGGCGGCCGCGCTGAAGGCCGAGGTGGACCGGCTCAACCGGCCCAAGAAGGCGGCGAACGTCCCGCCCGCGCCCGCTGATCTGGGCGGGTTCAAGGACCGGCTGGCCGCCGCGCGCAAGCAGGCCGAGGACCTGGTGGCGGCGCTGCCCGCGTACCGGGCCGGTCTCGTCGCCTCGGTGGCCGCCGGATGCGCCGGGCTGCAGCGGATCGCGCCGGAGCTCGGGCCGGGCGCCGACGCGAAGGCCGCGGCCGCGCCGTCGTCGGTGCCGAAGGAAGCGGTGGATTCGCTGCAGAAGGCGCTGGCGGCCGAGCACGCGTCGTTGTGGGTGTACGGGCTGGTGACGGCGTTCCTGCCGGGTGATTTCGGGGACGCGGTGAAGGCCGGGCGCGCGGAGCACACCGCGCGACGCGATGTGGTGACGCAGATGATCACTTCGGCTTCGGCGACGCCGGTGGCTCCTGAAGCCGCGTACGTGCCGCCTAAGCCGGTTACGGACACTGCTTCGGCTGCTGCGCTCGTGGCGAGCGCGGAGGCGGACACGGCGGCGGCTTGGCTTGCCGTGCTTACGCATACCGACGACGCGGGGTTGCGCGGGATGGCGTTGCAGGCGTTGGTGGCTGCTTCGCGGCGCGGGATGCCTTGGCGGCAGGAGGCCGGTCAGAAGCCTGCTGCGGTGGCGTTGCCTGGGCAGCCCTCGTAGAGGGTCGTGAGTGCGGATGCCGGTTCTAAGCGGGATATGCACGCACGAGACCACGCCAGCGGAGCTTGGTGGACGCGCGGCTTGAGGGGGCGACGCACGCCCGCCCGAGCCACTTGTGCGGTTGCGACGCGGCGGGCTGTCCGGGCGGAGGACGCGGGCGCGATGCCCGCCGAGGTCGCGCCCCAGCTGGCGCGGAGCTCGAAACAGCAGTGCAGCACCACGCGGCGCGGGATGCCTTGGCGGCAGGAGGCGGGTCAGAAGCCCGCCGCCGTTGCACTCCCCGGGCAGCCCTCGTCGCACCAGCCCGCCGACCCGGCGTGCGCCGACGATGATCGGCACGGTCAGCGCGACGATGCCCAGCCCGGTCCGCAGCACCCCGAACCCCTTGCCGTACTGCAGGAACGAGGCGTTCACATAGAACAGCGCGAACATGCCGAAGAAGATCGTCGTCATCCCCAGGCAGGCGCTGCGCAGCTCGGGCGAGCGGAACACGCGGGGATCCAGCAGTGGATGCTCGACCGACAGCTCGACGAACACCCACAGCGCGAACAGCACGACGGCACAGCCGAATCCGGCGATCACGACCGTGCTGCCCCACCCCGCCTCGGGCCCCTCGACGATGCCGACCAGCAGTGCCACCGAGGCTCCGACGAGCAAGGCCGTTCCCAGCGGATCGAGTCGCCGGTCGTGCCGCGGTGACACCGGCGCGAACAGGGCCACCAGCACCACGAGAACCAGCGCGATCGGCACCACCGCCACGAACAGCCACCGCCAGGATCCTCCGGACAGGATCGCCCCGCCGCCGACATTGCCGACGACACCACCGATGCCGGTCATCGACGCCCAGGTCGCGACGGTCGGGCCCCGGCGTTCGGCGGCGACGGCGTGCAGCAGCACCGCCAGCGTATTGGGCAGTACGGCGGCGGCGCCCACCCCGGTGAGCGCCCGGCCGAGGAGCAGGACCGCGATGTTCGGCGCGACGGCGGACAGCAGTGCACCGCTCGCGAACACCACCAGACCGGCGATCAGCACGCCCTTGCGGCCGAACCGATCTCCCGCCGCCCCACCGGGAATCACCAGGCAGGCGAACACGATCACATACGAGTCGACGAT
>NZ_JBSFNS010000096.1:0-31736 GCF_053587275.1 Amycolatopsis sp. NPDC003676 | reverse complement strand
GGGGCCCCCTTATTTTTTTTGTCACTTCGGCGGGGGGGTTATTGTCAAGGCGGGAAAGATGCCTTGACAAGCACCCCCGCGCCGTGTTTTTGGCTTCGTATCGGGGTGCGGGGGGTGTGGCTGCCTTGATTGGGTGCATCGGTTGCGGTTCGCGAGGGGGCTGGTTAGCGCCCCGATGTGGCGTTGGGTGCGTCAGATGCACCCAATGTGGCATTCGGTGCGTCACATGCACCCAATGCCACATTGGGGCCCCTCACGGACTGCGGCACGGACGACTGGTGGGGTGGCGACGAGAGTCACAGGTGCGTCCCGCATAGGGCTGAACCCGGTACGTCCAACCAGCGTCCCCGGTACCTCCTGCGTATGGTGACCGCTCGTGAACGGCACTCTCCCTGCCACGTCGTCGGGTTCTGCGCCTGCGGCATCTCGTTCGCGGCATGTCACCGTGCTCCTTCCGGTGCTCGGGTTGATCGTCGTGGCGTTGTGCGGGCTTTTTCTTTTCGGGCTCGCTACTGCGCGCGTGGGGTGGCTGGCGGTCGCGATCGGCGTGGTCGCCGCGTTGCTCCCGGTGGGGGTGGTGGTCGCCGGGTTGCTTTGGGTTGATCGGTGGGAGCCTGAGCCGGCGAAGCTGCTTCTGATCGCTTTTGCTTGGGGCGCTTGCATTGCCACGGTTACCGCCCTGCTGATCAATACCGGGGCCGAGGCGTTCGGTGATCTGCTTCTGGGCGGCGGCAATGGCAGCAAGGTCAGTGCGCTCGTCTCCGCGCCGCTGGTCGAGGAGGCCGCGAAGGGCGTCTTCGTCCTGTTGATCTTCTGGCGGCGCAACGAGGAATTCGACGGGATCGTCGACGGCGTCGTCTACGCGGGGTTCGCGGCCGCTGGGTTTGCCTTCACCGAGAACATCTATTACTTCGGCCGCGCCTTCGCTGACCACGGCTTCGGCAACGGCACCAGCTCCGGAGTGCTCGCCGCTTTCCTCGTGCGGGGCGTGCTTTCGCCGTTCACGCATCCGTTGTTCACCGCTATGACCGGCATCGGGTTCGGGATCGCCGCGCGGTATGCGCAGCGGTGGGTTCGGATTCTTGCTCCGCTGGCCGGGTACCTCGCTGGGGTCTTCTTGCACGCGCTGTGGAACGCCGCGGCCACGCTCAACGGCGGGAAGTCGTTCCTCACGCTGTATTTCCTGGTGATTTTGCCGCTGTTGATCGCCGCGATCTACGTGATCGTGTTGCAGCGGCGGAGAGAACAGCGGATCGTCGCCGCCGCGTTGCCGAAGATGGCGGCGGCGCGGTGGATCGCTCCGTCGGAGATCGATTTGCTTGCCAGCCTGTCTGGGCGGCGCGAATGGCGTAAGCAGGCGCGCAAGCAGTCCGGGCGGGCGGCGGCGCGGGCTGTGGGGCGATATCAGGCGAGCGTGACTGAGCTCGCATTCCTTCGGCGTACCCGGTTGCGCACTGAGCAGGACCGGCAGCGGCAGGAAGAGTTGTTGCAGGCACTGCGGGACGCCCGCGCGGATGCCGTGCGATTGGCGAACAATCGCGACAGTCGGTGAACATTCCCCGTTCGGGGTAGCTCTACCGTGCCAAAAGTGGCGTTCCACCGGGGGATTCGGGCTCTCGCCGACCGCCAGAAGCCGACTGCCAATAAGGTACGGGCGCGATTGGCCGCCCCGGGTGAAGCTGGTCACCCGGGCACCTTGATCCGGCCGGGGCGGGGCTACTCTCGCGCCGTCGTCTGGTACCCGCGACGAAAGAGCGGGACTGGAACGAACATGAGGAGTTTCGAGCCATGAGCGTCCACAGGCGCACGCCATGAACCGGCCGGCCCGCCTTGCCGTGGGCGTCGTTTCCGCCGGCCGCGTGGGCAGTGTCCTCGGTGCGGCATTGGCCAGGGCGGGCCACACCGTCGTCGCCGCGTCGGGGCTGTCCGCCGCTTCGCTGAACCGCGCGGAGCGGCTGCTGCCCGATGTCCCGTTGCTGCCGCCCGACGAGGTCGTGCGGAGAGCCGATCTCGTCCTGCTCGCGTTGCCGGACGACGCGCTCGCGGGCACCGTCCGTGGTCTGGTCGCTACGAATTCCGTTCGCGCGGGCCAGATCGTGGTGCACACCTCGGGCGCGCACGGCATCGACGTGCTGGCCCCGGTCGCGGAAGCCGGTGCGCTGCCGCTCGCGCTGCATCCGGTGCTCACCTTCACCGGCCGCGAGGAAGACCTCGAACGCCTTGTCGCGGCGAGCATCGGCGTCACCGCGGCACCGGACGACGACGCGGCGTGGAACGTCGGGGAGGCGCTCGCCGTCGAGATGGGCGCCGAGCCGGTACGGGTCCCCGAATCCGCGCGGGCGCTGTATCACGCGGCGCTGGCGCACGGCGCGAATCACCTGATGACGCTGGTCGCCGACTGCACCGAAACCCTGCGCGACGCCGGGATCGGGCATCCGGAACGACTCGTCGCACCGCTGCTTTCGGCGGCATTGGACAATGTCCTTCGCCACGGGGACCGCGCCCTCACCGGACCGGTCCCGCGTGGTGATCTCGGCACCGTCCGCAAGCACCTCGACGTGCTCGCGGACCGGGCGCCGCAGATCGCCCCGGCCTACCGGGCGCTGGCCCGGCGCACGGCCGAACGGTCCCGCGCCGCGGGACTGCTCGATCCCGCGGCCGCGGGCGAACTGACCGAGCTTCTCGCCGACCCCGCTGAAGGACAGACCCCGTGACGACACCGAAATTCCAGCGCGGAACGCTCAACACGTTCCAGCCGCCCGAGCACATCAGCAAGGTGAGCTGGGGTCTGCGCAGCGTCGGCCGGAAGGTCGCGCTCGTGCCCACCATGGGCGCGCTGCACGACGGCCACCGGGAACTGCTGCGCCGCGCGAAGCGGCTGCCGAACACCGTTGTCGCCGCGTCGATCTTCGTGAACCCGTTGCAGTTCGGCGAGGGCGAGGACTTCGACGCTTACCCGCGTCAGCTCGAAGCCGACTTGGCGACCTTGTCCGAAGCGGGCGTCGAGCTGGCTTTCACACCGAAAGCCGCGGACCTGTACGCGGACAACGCGATGGTCACCCTGAACCCCGGCCCGCTCGGCGACGAACTCGAGGGGGCCGTCCGGCCCGGGCATTTCGCCGGGGTGCTGACGGTGGTCGCGAAGCTGTTCAACCTGCTGCGCCCGGATTACGCGTTCTTCGGGGAGAAGGACTACCAGCAGCTGGTGCTGATCAAGCGGATGGTGGCGGACCTGAACATCGACACCCGCGTCATCGGGGTGCCGACCGTCCGGGAACGGGACGGCCTCGCGTTGTCCTCGCGCAACGTCTACCTGACGCCGGAACAGAGGGAAGACGCCGTGGTGCTGTCGTCCGCGTTGTCGGCGGGAGCGCACGTCGGGCGGGACGGAGCGGAGGCCGTGCTGGAAATGGCGCGGAAGACGCTCGCGGCCCGTCCCCAGGTGGAAGTGGATTACCTGGAATTGAGGGGAACCGATTTGGGGCCGGCGCCCGTCGACGGAGAGGCGCGGTTGCTGGTCGCGGCCCGGGTGGGGAGTACCCGGCTGATCGACAACGCGGGAGTGCTGCTCGGAAAAGCCGTGGAACATCCGAGCGGGGATCCGGACGCAGGGGAATAGGGAGAGTCCACGATGTATCGCACGATGCTGAAATCGAAGATCCACCGGGCCACGGTGACCCAGGCCGACCTGCACTACGTGGGTTCGGTCACGGTCGACGAGGACCTCATGGAAGCCGCCGATCTGCTCGAGGGCGAGCAGGTGTCCATTGTGGACGTCACCAACGGCGCGCGGCTGGAAACCTACGTCATCACCGGCGAGCGCGGCAGCGGCGTGCTCGGCATCAACGGAGCCGCCGCGCATCTGGTGCACCCGGGCGACCTCGTGATCCTGATCGCTTACGGGCAGATGGACGACGCCGAGGCGCGCGCCTACCGGCCGCGAGTGATCTTTGTGGACGATTACAACCGGATCGTCGAGCGCGGGCACGACCCCGCGCACGCGCCGGACGGATCGGGTCTGCTGAGCGGCACGGTCACCCTGCCCGAAGAGGACACGATGACCTTCCCGGTGGCCGAAACCGCGGACGCGCGCCGGCTCGACGCGTTGCTGCACGCCGAAAACTGACCTTTCCCGGCGGCGGTCGCGAGCCGCAGTAAGGAAGACCTCGTTGCTGCTCACTGTCGACGTCGGCAACACCAACATCGTGCTCGGCCTCTACCAAGGCGCCGAGCTGGTCGGTGATTGGCGGATGCGCACCGACGCGCGGATGACCGCGGACGAACTCGCGCTCACCGTGCGCGGGCTGCTCGGCCCGCACGCCGACGCGGTCACCGGGATCAGCGCACTGTCCACAGTGCCCGCGGTGCTGCGCGAATTGCGGGTGATGCTCGGCCGCTATTACGCGCGGGTGCCGAAGATCGTGGTCGAGCCCGGCGTGCGCACCGGGGTCGCGCTGCTGGTGGACAATCCGAAGGAAGTCGGCGCGGACCGGCTCGTGAACACCCTTGCCGCGCACCATTTGCACGCCACGGCGTGCGTGGTGGTCGATTTCGGCACGTCTACAAATGTCGACGCGATCTCGGCCCGGGGCGAATTCCTCGGCGGGGCGTTCGCCCCGGGCATCGAGATCTCGGTGGACGCGCTCGCCGCCCGCGCGGCCGCGCTGCGGAAGGTGGAACTCGTCCCGCCGCGTTCGGTGATCGGCAAGAACACCGTGGAATGCCTGCAGTCCGGCATTCTGTACGGCTTCGCGGGCCAGGTCGACGGGCTCGTCCGGCGGATCGTGCGGGAATTGCGGGCCGACAGCTCGGATCCGGTGACGGTGATCGCCACCGGCGGGCTCGCCCCGTTGGTACTGGGCGAATCCGAGACGATCAAGGAGCACGTGCCGGACCTGACGCTGCTCGGCCTGCGGCTGGTGTACGAACGGAATGTGCGTTAGCCGACCTGCTCGGCGAGGTAATCCTCGAAAGTGCGGACGCCGGTGTCCGCGTCGAGGTTGAGATTGCCGTCCGCGCGATAGACCTTTCCCGCCGCACCGGGAACGCGCATGGGCATTTTCATCCGCCGCCGTCCGCGAGCCTGCAAGTACTTGTCGACCAGCTCGCCCATGGCGTACACCTTGGGGCCAGCCAAATCCCGTACCCGACCGGCCGGTTCGCCGAGCGCCAGCCGCGCGATCCGCTCGGCCACGTCGCGGGCGTCGACCGGCTGGAAATTGACCCCGGGCACCGGCACGATCGGCAGTTTCGCCACGGCCTGCACGGCATTGAGGCAGAAGCCGTGGAACTGGGCCGCGCGCAGGATGGTCGAGGGCACTTCCGCCGCGGCGACGAGGTTTTCGGCTTCGTGCTTGCGGCGGAAATAGCCGAGCGGCACCGCGTCCGCGGCGATCACCGAAATGAAAACCAGATGGCCGACTCCGGCGCGCTCGGCGGCCCGGACAAGATTCGCCGTCGCCACGTCGTCGCCCTTCGGGCCGCCTGCCAGGTGCACGACCACGTCAGCGCCGTCGACTGCCGGGGCCAGGCCTTCGCCGGTCATCAGGTCGCAGGCGAACCGGTCGGGGCCGTTCGCGTTCCGGCTGAGGATGCGCACCTTCGCGTCGCCGAGTGCGGGAACGACCAGCTTGCCGAGAGTTCCGGTGCCGCCGGTGACCAAGATCGTCGTCATGACAATTCCTTCCGGGTAAAGTGCCGCTGGGTCGGGCACTGGGGGTGTCCTACTGGGATGAACCCGCCCGTGGCAGGAATGTGACAGCGCGGCCTCCGGCCGCTCCGTTGAGGGCGGCGGTGGGGCGGGGAGGGGTGACAAGTGGATGACCGAGACCTGCTCGCGGTCCGATTCGAGGAAGAGCGTCCACGACTTCGCGGGGTCGCTTACCGCATGCTCGGCTCGCTCAGCGAAGCCGACGATGCCGTGCAAGAAGCCTGGTTGCGCGCGGACGGCGCGGACATTTCCGAAGTGCGGAATCTGCCCGCCTGGCTCACCACAGTGGTGGCGCGGGTGTGCCTGAACCTGTTGCGCACGCGCGAACGCCGCCGTGAGGACTCGCTGGACGCGTTCCCGCTCGACCGCGGAGACGACGGCGCGGATCTCGCCGAAGAAGCCCAGTTGGCCGATTCCGTCGGGCTGGCGATGCTGGTAGTGCTCGACGTCCTGGGCCCGGCCGAGCGGATCGCGTTCGTGCTGCACGACATGTTCGCCGTGCCTTTCGAGGACGTCGCGCAGATCCTCGACCGCAGCCCGGCTGCGGTCCGGCAGTTGGCCAGCCGGGCCCGTCGCCGGGTGCGTGGCGGAGAAGCCGGGCCGGCCGATGCGAGCAAACGGCGCGGGGTTGTCGAGGCTTATTTGGCCGCTGCTCGCGAGGGAGACTTCGCGGGACTGTTGAAAGTGCTCGATCCAGACGTCGTGCTGCACTCGGACACCGGCGCGGCACCGGTGGTGCTGCGCGGTGTCCGAGCCGTCAGCAAGGGCGCGCTGCTCGCTTCGGAAGTCGCGCGCAGCACGCAGGTCGCGTTGGTCGACGGCGGCCCCGGCCTGGTGCTCGCCCCGCGCGGCCGGCTGGCCGTGGTCCTCAATTTCGTTTTCGACGGCGACCTGATTACCGGGATCGACGTGATTTCCGCGCCGGAGCGGCTGCGCGGGCTGGAGATCGCGCTCGGATGAAGATCAGTGGAACAGTTTCAGCCCGACGACCCCGGCGACAATCAGCACGAGGCAGGTGATCCGGCCGACGGTGAGCGGATCGTTCATCGCGACGATCCCGTATACCGCGGTCCCCACCGCGCCGATGCCGACCCACACCGCGTATCCGGTGCCGAGCGGAATTTCGCGCAAGGAATACGCGAGACCGGACATGCTGAGCAGCAGTGCGCCGCCGAACAGCACGCTCGGCCAGAGCTTGCTGAAGCCTTTCGAGGCGCCGAGCGCCGCGGCCCACACGGTTTCGAGAAATCCGGAAACGACAAGAACGAGCCAGGCCATGATCAAGAACCTTTCGCAGTGACGGATGCGTTCACTGCGCCGTCTTGTCGTGACCGGGTACGACGCGCTCGTCCGGGGCGGAACACCGCCACTTCCGAAATTAGCACCGAACGGACCCGCCGAGGTGGTGATTTCGGTCGCCGCTTCAGCTCCGCCGAGCCCGCAGAACCGTGGTGACCAGCGGGTAATCGAATTCGCCGGTTCCGGCCTCTGGAACAGTTTCCAGGTACGCCCTGGCTTGCGCGAGCAGCCGGTCGCGCTCGTCGGGGGAGGCGATCAGCAGATGCGAATGCGTGGCCACGGTCGCCAGCAGCGAGTCGATCGAGCGCCGGTGCGCGTGGGCGAACCGGTCCTGTTCGAACGGGCCGAAGCCGTCCACGCGCAGCGTTTGCTCGGAGCCGGCGAACCCGCGGCTGACGTCGGTCCGGATCAGCCGGGCGAATTCGCGCGCCCACGGCACCGATTCGTCGTCGTGATTCCACAGCGCCACCAAGGCTCCGCCCGGCCGCAGGACCCGGCGGATCTGCGCGAACGCCGCCGCTAAATCGAACCAGTGCATGGCCTGGCCGACGAACACCGCGTCGGCCGATTCGTCCGGCAGCCGGATGTCCTCGGCCTTGCCCAGCAGCGCGGGAACGTCCGGAAGCCGCCTGGACAGTTCGGCGAGCATGCCTGGATCGGGTTCCACCGCGGTCACCGAGCGGCCGAGATCGACGAGTCCCTCGGTGAGTTTTCCCGTGCCCGCCGCGAGGTCCAGCACGTCGCGGACCGGCCGGTTCGCTCCGGACATACCCCATTCGAGTGCCGCTCGAGGATAGTCAGGCCGGTGCCGGGCGTAGGCGCTCGCCTGGTCCCCGAACGAAGAAGCCCGCCGGGCGTGCAGTTCCGCGTCAGTGCCGGGATCGCTCACGAGTAACCACCCTAATACCGTGAGTGCCCCGGAAGGGGAATCCGGTTGACGCGGTTCACCAGCGGCTTCGTACGCTATGGCCATGACCGAATTCCCCGCGTCCGACGCACTGCCCGATGACGACCTGCCCGAACAGATGCGGGTGCGCCGGGACAAGCGCGACCGGATAATCGCGGAGGGTGCCGATCCTTACCCGGTAGAGGTTCCGCGTACGCACACTCTCGCGCAGATCCGTGCCGAACATTCCGGTCTCGAAGCCGACACCAGCACCGGTCAGTCGGTCGGCGTCACCGGTCGCGTCATGTTTCTCCGCAATACGGGCAAACTGTGTTTCGCCACTCTTCGTGAGGGCGACGGCACGGAACTGCAGGCGATGCTGAGTCTCGCGCAGGTCGGGCCCGAGTCTCTCGCCTCGTGGAAGTCCGATGTCGATCTCGGCGATCACGTATTCGTGCACGGCGAGGTGATCACCTCGAAGCGCGGCGAGCTTTCCGTGCTGGCCGACAGCTGGCAGATGGCGGCGAAGTCGCTGCGCCCGCTGCCGGTGGCGTTCAAGGAGCTGGCGGAGGAAACGCGAATCCGCCAGCGTTATGTCGATCTGATTATGCGGCCGAAGGCGCGCGACGTGGTGCGGACGCGCTCGGGCGTGATGCGTTCGCTGCGGGAGTCGTTCCACCGCCGAGGATTCACCGAGGTCGAGACGCCGATGCTGCAGACGCTGCACGGCGGGGCCGCGGCCCGGCCGTTCGTCACGCATTCCAATGCCTTCGACCTCGAGCTGTTCCTGCGCATCGCGCCGGAGCTGTACCTCAAGCGCTGTGTGGTCGGCGGGATCGAGAAGGTTTTCGAGATCAACCGGAACTTCCGCAACGAGGGCAGCGACTCCTCGCACTCGCCGGAGTTCGCGATGCTCGAGTACTACGAGGCGTACGCCACTTACGACACGAATGCCGTGATGACCCGCGAACTCATCCAGGAGGCCGCGGAGAACGTGCTCGGCACCCAGGTGGTCACTCTCGCCGACGGAACCGAGTACGACCTTTCCGGCGAATGGACGACACTCGGCATGTACGAGTCGCTCTCGGAAGCGCTCGGCGAGGAAGTGACGCCGGATACTCCCGCCGAAGCACTGCACAAGATCGCCGCGGCGCGCGAGATCGAGGTGGATCCCAAGCTAGCGCACGGCAAACTCGTCGAAGAACTGTGGGAACATCTCGTCGGCGACGGACTGCACGCGCCCACATTTGTCCGGGATTTCCCGCTCGAGACCTCTCCGCTCACGCGGCAGCACCGCAGCCGCGAGGGCGTGGCCGAGAAGTGGGACCTGTACGTGCGCGGTTTCGAACTCGCGACCGGATACTCCGAGCTGGTGGATCCGGTGGTGGAACGGCAGCGGCTCACCGAACAGGCGCGGCTCGGGGCCGCCGGGGATAGCGAGGCGATGCGTCTCGACGAGGATTTCCTGCGCGCGCTCGAGTACGGAATGCCGCCGAGCGGCGGGGTCGGAATGGGGATCGACCGGCTGCTCATGGCTCTGACCGGGCTCGGTATCCGGGAGACGATCCTCTTCCCGCTCGTGCGACCTGAATAGGACACCGTTCGCCGCACCGGTCGAGATTTTCTCAATGCGGATTTGCCTACGGCCGGACAAGCGGGTATTAATATGGGTGTCAAAGACTTCTGTAGCTCGGGGCTTGCCCCGAAACCAGATCATGTAGCCAGATCATTCGGGTAAGCCCCGCAGGAGGAATCAGATGGCACAGAAGGTGCTTGTCTCTCTGGTCGACGACCTCGACGGCAGTGAGGCGGAAGAGACCGTTGAGTTCGGTTTGGACGGTGTGAGCTACCAGATCGACCTGTCGGGCGAAAACGCCGAGGAGTTGCGGGACGCGCTGGCGCAGTATGTCGAGCACGCCCGCCGTGCCGGCGGCCGCAAGCGCGCGCCGCTGCGTCCGGTGGCGGGCGGCAAGTCCCCGGCCCGCCCGGCCGCGGTCGACCGCGAGCAGAACCAGGCGATTCGCGCGTGGGCCCGCAAGAACGGTTTCCAGGTTTCCGACCGCGGGCGCATCCCGTCGGAGGTCGTCGAGGCTTACCACAAGAAGAACTGACCGGGCATTTCCGGAACTCGCGGATGCGGTCCTCCGGTTAGCGAACCGGGAGAACGCGCCGCGGCGGAGACGGGGGTGTCTTCGCACTCTGCACGCCAAACGGCCGTCGGGAACATTCCCGGCGGCCGTTTGGCGTTCGGTATTAGTTTCCCGGCTTTGCGCCGTCCGGCGTGCACGAGATCAGCCGGCGGGCGGAACGGGCGTACTCCGCGGGAGGGGCTCCGGTCACCGCGCGGAAATCGCGGATGAAGTGAGGTTGGTCGCTATAGCCCAGCCGAGTCGCCAGATCCGCGTAATCCGGAGCGGCCGGTGCGGCCAGTAACCGGGCGGCTTCGTTCAGGCGGTAAATCCGGATCGCCCACTTCGGCGTTGTTCCGACGTGTTCGGCGAACAACCGCTGCACGGCCCGGACCGACAGCCCGAGTGCCGCCGCCAGTTCCGCGACCCTGGTGATCTCGGGATCCGCGGCGATTGTTTCCACCGCCTCGGCGGCCACCCGGGCGCCCGGGAGAATGGGACGACGGCGTGCGATCAGCAAGTTGTCGATTGCAGTGATCATTTCCGCGTCCGTTTCCGCATTCCGGACGGCTTTTTCAGCGACCGCGGCTTCGCGCCCGAAGATCGCGGCGACGTCCTCGGCGCGATCGGCGAGGGTGCGCACCGGGGCGTCGAGGAAGGGGCGGAAACATCCGGGCCGGATCCTGGCCCCGATCCCGTGCACGCGTCCGCTGAGCCGATGCGTGAAAAGCCGGTGCGCCGGACCGTAAACGCCGCACGCGCCGGGGAAGAACGTCACGTGCACCGACAGATTCGGAAGCACGTGCTGTTCGTGCGGCTCGGTCAGGTCCCAGCGCAGTATCCAGTGGTGTTCCACGAAATCGCGCAGTTCCGGGGCGGGCGGATGCCGGGTGATGGTGAACTTGGTGCGAGCCGTCGCCTCGTTCAGGATGCCGCTCGGGATCCGCCGCATGGCTGAAACGCTAGTGCGTCGCGTAATTTCAAGACGGCCGCCGCGCCAGCGTGGTTGGCTCGGGCGCATGTCGAATCACTCCGGACTGCTCGCCCCGGCCGCCGCCGAACTGCGGCGCGTCGCGGCCGCCGCCCCGTCGCTGACCGCGCCCACCGCATGTGCGGACTACGACGTTCGCGGCCTTCTCAACCACCTTTTCTACTGGGGCCCGTGGCTCGCCGCCGCTATCCGGCACGAGCCTTACGAACCGCCCGCGCCGAGCGAAGCCGAAGCGTCGCTCGTCGGCGACGATTGGCCGAAGGCGCTCGAAGCGTTGACCGACGACGTGGTCGCGGCGCTCACTCCGCCGGAGGCGTGGACCGGCACCATCGCCTTCGGCGGATCCGAACTGCCCGCCGCGGTCGTCGGGGACATGGTGCTCGGCGAATTCGTCGTGCACGCCTGGGATCTCACGCGGGCGAGCGGCGTGGAGCTGAACTGTCCGGACGAAGCCGCTGAAGTGATTCTCGCGTTCGCGGCCGGAATGGGCGAGGAGGCCCGCAAGGGCGGCGTTTTCGGACCCGAAGTCGCGGTGCCGGAAACCGCGCCGGTGCTGCACCGGGCGCTGGGCGCGACGGGCCGGGACCCGTACGCCTGATATTTCACTCGATGGAGATCAACGAGGGCAGATTCGCGGACAGCTTTCGCACTCCGCTTCGCCGGGCAGCAGATAGGAGAAGCAACAGCTCTCCCGACGGCGCTCCCAAACCCGGCGGCCGTCCTCGTTGAGCCCCATGCGCAAGGTGGACGCCGAGGTCAGCGGGCGGTACTGCGCGTCGAGCACCAATGCCGCGTCCGCGACGCCAGCGCCTTCGGCCTCGGCTGTCCCGCCTTGTTTGCCCACCCGCCACAGCGCGCCGTCCAGGGCGTCTGTGGCGGCCGCCCAGAGCATGCGGCGGCCGAGCCGGGTGCCAGGGGCGTAGGCGCGGACGAAACGAGCAGCGTGGCCGACGAACTGCGCGCGCAGCACGGCGGCCAGCGCGCGTTCGTCGCGCACGACGGTGGCCTCAGGGCGAGCGCTGCCCGGGTCTGTCGGCAGGCAGTAGAAGGTGTCGCTGAGGATGGCCATGCCCTCCGGATGCGGCCGGTCGGGGCCGAGGCCGAACGCGAGCTGCTCCGGCTTCAGCGACGGCACGCGACGCTCGTGGTGCAGCAGCAGCGCGCCCACGTACGCGGGGACGTACAGGTACCAAGACATCACGTAGCTGGCTGCTGTCCGCGCTGGTGCGGTGCCGTGCTGGTCGAGGAGCCAGTCGGTCAGCCGGGAGCGCCATTCGGCGAACAGCGCGGGCTGTTCCAGGAGGTCAGCGCAGCGAAACCAGCCCTCGGGGGCGTCGCGGCGCAGGTCGTGCCGGGCGCTGGCGCGCAGCAGGGAGGACGCGAGCCCGTCGCCGATCTCGCGGGCGTCGTCGCGCGAGCGCTGCGGGTTCACCCGGCTCACCCCCGTCCTGATCTTGATTAGGCGTGCCTAACCTTACATACGGAGCGGGATTGCGCCAATCGGGTGGCCACAGGGTGAGACCACCCGGACGCGCGGGGGTGTTCGCGCTGAGCGGACAGGGGTGCCCGGGCGGAATCCTGATCCGGTCCCGTACGTTCGAGAGGGAGTAAAGGTGCAGCGCAACCGGATGAACAGCGGTGACCGACCGGGTCGCCGTCCGGGTGCGAACGGGCCGCCGGAAGTCGTAGTGGTACGCAAGCGCGACCGCTTGGCTACTAGAGTGGTCTCACGGTGCTGTCCGCCGTGGACGCGATCCACGGAGGTTACGGGCCGCCGACGCAGCAGTCGAGGGAGTGCGCATGTTTGAGAGGTTCACCGACCGCGCGAGGCGGGTGGTCGTCCTGGCCCAAGAAGAGGCCCGGATGCTCAACCACAACTACATCGGCACCGAGCACATCCTCCTGGGTCTGATCCACGAGGGTGAGGGTGTCGCCGCCAAGGCGCTGGAGTCGCTGGGCATCGCCCTCGAGGGCGTGCGCCAGCAGGTCGAGGAGATCATCGGCCAGGGCCAGCAGGCGCCGAGCGGGCACATCCCGTTCACGCCGCGGGCGAAGAAGGTGCTGGAGCTGTCGCTGCGCGAGGCGCTGCAGCTCGGCCACAACTACATCGGCACGGAGCACATCCTGCTCGGCCTGATCCGCGAGGGCGAGGGCGTCGCCGCCCAGGTGCTCGTGAAGCTGGGCGCGGACCTCAACCGGGTCCGCCAGCAGGTGCTGCAGCTCCTGTCGGGCTACCAGACCGGCGAGAAGTCCACCGAGAGCGGCTCCGGCCGCGGCGAGGGCACGCCGTCCTCCTCGCTGGTGCTCGACCAGTTCGGCCGCAACATGACCGTGCTCGCCCGCGAGGGCAAGCTCGACCCGGTCATCGGGCGCGGCAAGGAGATCGAGCGGGTCATGCAGGTGCTGTCCCGCCGGACCAAGAACAACCCGGTGCTCATCGGCGAGCCGGGCGTCGGCAAGACCGCCGTCGTCGAGGGCCTTGCCCAGAGCATCGTCAAGGGCGAGGTGCCCGAGACGCTCAAGGACAAGCAGCTCTACACCCTCGACCTGGGCTCGCTGGTCGCGGGCTCGCGCTACCGCGGTGACTTCGAAGAGCGCCTGAAGAAGGTGCTCAAGGAGATCAAGACCCGCGGCGACATCATTCTGTTCATCGACGAGCTGCACACGCTCGTCGGCGCGGGCGCGGCCGAGGGCGCGATCGACGCGGCGTCGATCCTGAAGCCGATGCTGGCCCGCGGCGAGCTGCAGACGATCGGCGCGACCACGCTCGAGGAGTACCGCAAGTACATCGAGAAGGACGCCGCGCTGGAGCGCCGCTTCCAGCCGATCCAGGTGGGCGAGCCGTCGCTCGAGCACACGATCGAGATCCTCAAGGGCCTGCGCGACCGGTACGAGGCGCACCACCGCGTCTCGATCACCGACTCGGCGCTGGTCGCGGCCGCCACGCTGGCTGACCGCTACATCAACGACCGGTTCCTGCCGGACAAGGCGATCGACCTGATCGACGAGGCCGGTGCCCGGATGCGCATCCGCCGGATGACCGCTCCGCCGGACCTGCGCGAGTTCGACGAGAAGATCGCCGACGTCCGCCGGGACAAGGAGTCCGCGATCGACGCGCAGGACTTCGAGCGGGCCGCGCGCCTTCGCGACGAGGAGAAGCAGCTCCTCGGCCAGAAGGGCGAGCGCGAGAAGCAGTGGAAGGACGGCGACCTCGACGTCGTCGCCGAGGTGGACGACGAGCAGATCGCGGAGGTGCTGGCCAACTGGACCGGCATCCCGGTGTTCAAGCTCACCGAGGAGGAGACCACCCGGCTGCTGCGCATGGAGGACGAACTCCACAAGCGCATCATCGGCCAGGAGGACGCGGTCAAGGCCGTCTCCCAGGCGATCCGCCGTACGCGTGCGGGTCTGAAGGACCCGAAGCGCCCGTCCGGTTCGTTCATCTTCGCCGGCCCGTCCGGTGTCGGTAAGACCGAGCTGTCGAAGGCGCTGGCGTCCTTCCTGTTCGGCGAGGACGACGCGCTCATCCAGATCGACATGGGCGAGTTCCACGACCGCTACACCGCTTCGCGGCTCTTCGGCGCCCCTCCGGGCTACGTCGGCTACGAAGAGGGCGGGCAGCTGACCGAGAAGGTGCGGCGCAAGCCGTTCTCGGTGGTGCTTTTCGACGAGATCGAAAAGGCGCACCAGGAGATCTACAACACCCTCCTGCAGGTGCTCGAAGACGGCCGCCTCACCGACGGCCAGGGCCGTACGGTCGACTTCAAGAACACCGTGCTGATCTTCACCTCGAACCTGGGCACCTCGGACATCTCGAAGTCCGTGAGCCTCGGCTTCTCCTCCGGAGCGGATTCGACGAACCGCTACGAGAAGATGAAGCAGAAGGTCAACGAGGAAATGAAGAAGCATTTCCGCCCGGAGTTCCTGAACCGGATCGACGACATCATCGTCTTCCACCAGCTCAACCAGGAACAGATCATCCAGATGGTGGACCTGATGATCGGCCGGGTCGAGACGCAGCTCAAGGCCAAGGACATGGAGATCGAGCTCACCGAAAAGGCGAAGGCGCTGCTGGCCAAGCGCGGCTTCGACCCGGTGCTCGGCGCCCGGCCGCTGCGTCGCACGATCCAGCGCGAGATCGAGGACCAGCTGTCGGAGAAGATTCTCTTCGGCGAGGTCGAAGCGGGTCAGATCATCGTGGTCGACGTCGAAGGCTGGAGCGGCAACCCCGAGGACCGCGACGACGAGGCGCACTTCACCTTCCGCGGTGAGAAGCGTCCGTCCTCGGTCCCCGACGCCCCGCCGGTGAGCATCGGCGCCGCGGAAAACGGCGAGTCCGAGAACGAGTGAAGTAGCTAGAGAAAAAGGGCGGCTCCCAGCTTTGGGGGCCGCCCTTTTCTCTATTGTCGGGTGATGGGGTCTTCTAGGATTTCGCAGCACGCCGCGGCGAGCACCGCGCTTTTGCTCCTGAGCGACCGCCAGCTCACCGAGCGGCTGGAGGCAGCTGAAGTCCTGTCCGAGGGAATCGGCGGCACTGGCGCCCGGCTGGACGTAGACGGGGTCCCGGTGTTCGCGAAGCGGGTGCCGCTTACCGCGCTGGAGCGGCAGCATCCGCATTCCACCGCCAATCTGTATGGCCTGCCTGCCTTTTGCCATTACGGCCTTGGTTCGCCGGAGGGCTCGGCTTGGCGGGAGCTGGCGCTGCACGTGATGGCCAACGGGTGGGTCCTGAGCGGTCAGTGCGAGAACTTCCCCTTGCTGCATCACTGGCGAGTGCTGCCGGTCCTCTCGGGACGGGTGCCGGATCGCCCGATGGAAGAGGACGTGGAGTACTGGGGCGGTTCTTCCGCGGTCCGGCGTCGGCTCACGGAGCTGCGGGATGCTTCGTCGAGCGTTGTGCTGTTCTGCGAGTATTTCCCGACTAATGTGCATCGATGGTTGCCGGGGCATCTGGATCAGGCTGAACGTGTTGCGGCACAGGTCGGTGAGACGCTCTCGTTCCTTCGTGCGCAAGGAGTTCTGCACTTCGACAACCACTTCGAGAACTTCCTGACCGATGGCGATCGGTTTGTGCTGACTGATTTTGGTCTGGCATTCGCGCGTCGGTTCGACCTGAGTGAGGAGGAGTTGGCGTTCGCGGATCTGAATGCGGAGCATGACCGGGCTTATGGGTCGATGTACTTGGTGAACTGGCTGGTGACCGAGGTTCACGGGACCTGGGACCGAGCCAGCCGCCTGGCCGCGGTCCGGCGGGCGACTGCTGGGGAGCTCGTGTTGCCTTCGCCGATCGCTGAGGTGGTGGCGCGACATGCTTCTGTGGCGGTGGAGATGAATGACTTTTACACGCGGCTTCAGGAGGACCGGGAGACGCGTTTTCCGGCGGAGCTTTTCGCGGGGTAGTCCGCGGTTACTGGTCGAACGCGATCTCGCGGCAGTGTTCGGCGATTCGCTCAGCGAAGGCGGGACAGTCGGATTTCACCAGTGCACCAGCGAAGTCCAGGTGTGTGCGACCAATCCCGGAGAAGTACCGGATCTGCCTGCGCAGTGTGGCGCGGACGAGCCGTGGCGACGAATCGTCGATGAGCAGGAAGAACTCGTCCGGGGTGTAGATCTCGTAATCGAGCGTGTCTCGTACTGCCGTCGGCAGGTCGGTGAACCCGTGGTCAAGGCTGACGACACAATCTATCGATCCGGCGATCGCGGCCGCGTGGATGTGCCGGTCGAACGGGTCAGTCAGCACGACGGCGTCCTGTCCGGATGGGTAATCGTCGATGCGGCCGTCCATCGTCCCGGCGATCGCGTCGCGGATTTTGGTGATTTCGGTTCCGGTGAGGCCGGGATTGCGGCGTCGGATGCTCTGGATGGTCTCGGCAAGAATGTCTTCCGTGTAGAAAACGTGGAACATGCTTGCGTTTCCCGTGTCCTTCAGCAGAAGCAGCCAATCCCGGAGTGTTCTGGCGTGCAGGACGTTGGCATCGGGAAGCACGCGAGTTGGCATCGCACCACGATACGAGGACGGAAGTTCCGCGGTGCGGCCTCCTGTTCGATTCTGACTATTCGATGCCGAGCCGGTCTTCGATCGCGAGCAATTCGTTCAACGCGTCTCGTTGTTTGCGCAGTCGTTCCCGGCGGAAGGCGAGGACGTCGTCGCGGCGGAGTTTGGTGTGGCTGCCGGTTCGGGTGCTGGGCAGGTCGCCGGCGCGGACGTGTTTCATCAGCGTGGTCCGGGAGATTCCGAGCAACTCCGCGGCCACCGTCGTGGTGATGATTTCCGGCATCGCGCCGACGGTCACCGTTCCGCCTTCGGCGACGACGGCGATGATCTGGCGCAGCAGGTCGCGGATCTCGCCGCCCAGTTCGACGCCGTCCAGCGTGACCTGGCTGCCTGCTTCGGCGATCAGTTCCGCGGCGGCGTGGGCCTCTTGCTGTGCGCGCGGGGTCGCGAACAGCGACTCTCGTGCGGTGGTGGTCGGCGTCATGGTCTCTCCGCTTCACGGCTGTTGACGTACTCAAGTGTGCCCCAGTGTCACTTGCCCTGGCAAGTAGGTTTCAGTTATATCTGTCACCCAGGTCCGTGAGACGATGCCGTGGGGTTTTGGGGAGGGGAACTGCGTGGACGTCCTGTCGATCGACTTCGGTACTTCCAGCACGGTTGGCGTCTTGGCTGCCTTCGGCCGCGGTCCGCGGGCCATTGAGGTCGACGGGTCGGTCACCATGTCTTCCGCGGTGTACGCGGAGGAGGACGGGCGGCTCGTCGTCGGGCAGGATGCGGAGCGGCGGGCTCGGCTGGATCCCAGCCGGTTCGAGCCGTATCCCAAGCGGCGGATTGACGACGGCGAGTTGTTGCTCGGTGATCGCGTGGTGCCAGTCGTTGATGCCTTCGCGGCGGTGTTGCGCAGGATGGGCGAGGAGGCCGAGCGGCAGCTTTCCGGGGTTCCGGACGAGGTGCGGTTGTCGCATCCGGCGGGATGGGGCGCGCAGCGGCAGCAGACTTTGCGGGCGGCGGCGGGGAAGGCCGGGTTCGTTCAGGTGCGGCTGGTTCCGGAACCGGTCGCGGCGGCGGCGCATTACGCGACTCTGCGCGAAACAGGCGCTCCTAACGGGCCGATCGCGGTGTACGACCTCGGCGCGGGCACCTTCGACTGTGCGGTCGTCGGTGCGGGTGCCGCGGTGCTGGCGGAGGACGGGTTGCCGGATCTCGGCAGTCTCGACATCGACCAAGCACTGTTGGTACACATTGGACGGTCGGTGTCGCACGCGGATCCGGCGCAGTGGCAGCGGCTTCTCCGGCCGCAGACGACCAGCGACCGCCGGATGCGGCGAGTGTTGCTCCAAGACGTCCGCGACGCCAAGGAGAGTCTTTCCCGGCACGCGCACACCGAGGTGCCGATGCCGGATCCGTTCGGCGACGTTCTCGTCACCCGGGCCGAATTGGAAGCGTTGGTGCGGCCGAATCTGTTGCGCAGCGCCGAAATGCTCGCGGCGACGATCGCGCGGGCCGGGCTTTCTCCGGATCGGCTCGGTGGGGTGTATCTCGTCGGCGGGCCTAGCCGGATGCCGTTGCTGGCTTCGTTGGTCGGGTCGACGCTCGGGGTGGTGCCTACTACTGAGGACCAGCCGGAGACGGCGGTCGCGTTCGGGTTGCATCACGTGCCGGTGGACGAGCGTCCGGCGGCACCAATGCCAGCCCCGGCACCAGCGTCCTGGCCACCCGTCCAGCAACAGCCCCGCCCAATGCAACCCGGCATGACCCAACGGCCACCCATGCCGCCGCCGGGATGGCAGCAGCCGCGAAAGAAGTCCCGCAAACCCCTCGTGATCGGTGCGATCGCCCTGACGGTCCTCGTAGTCGCGGGAATCGTGACCGCTGTCCTCGCCAACCGGGACGACAAACCCGTGGCGAATCAACCGTCAAACACAGCAACCTGCGCCGGTTCACAACCAGCGCTCCCCGGCGAAAACGGCCTCACCAAGTGCATGCGCCGCCTGTCCGGTCCGACCATCCAAACCCGCGCCACCTGCTCGGACGACCCGGAACTGGCGAAAGCTCTAGGCGCACTACGCACCGCGCTGTGCCGTTTCCCGGACAAGACCACGGTGGCGTTCCACGAAGGACTCACCCTCGCCCAGGTCGAGCCGGGAGCGCGCAAGGACATGACCGGTCGCGTCGAGACCGACACTTGGCGCACCCGCACCGGGCTGAGCGGCCGGTACGTCGCGGGCGTTGGACCGAAGCTGGGCCTGCTGATCTACCAGGCCGACGGCATCCCCGTGGTCGGCACGGTGATGGACACCAGCGTGTCGCACACGAGCCGCAGGCCGCAGGACCTGGTGCAGTACTTCCAGCAGACCGTGCAGCCCGGCGAGTGAGGCTCAGTGCAGCGTGCCCGCTGAAGTCGTGACGTCCTCGCGAACGGTCAGCGCGGTGTCCACCACGATCTCGAGCGCACGCGCGATCGAGTCCAGCGGCATCCGGGCTTCCTCCGGCACGTGCACGAAACCGCCGCGCAGTGCGGGAAACTCCGTCGCGATCAGGTGCAGCAGGCCGTAGAAGACTTGATTGCACACATAAGTCCCGGCGGTGTACGACACGGCAGCGGGCAGCCCCGCCGACTCGATCGCCGCGACCGCGGCTTTCACCGGCAGCGTGGTGAAGTACGCGGAGGGCCCGCCCGCAACGACCGGCACGTCGACCGGCTGCGCGCCGGCGTTGTCCGGGATCCGGGCGTCGATCAGGTTGATCGCCACTCGTTCCACCGTGACGTGCTTGCGTCCGCCGGCGAGCCCGGCGCACACGACCAGTTCCGGCCGGTGCGCCAGGATCGCGGCGCGCAGCGCCGGCAGCGACGCGTCGAACTCGCACGGCAGCTCTACCGCCACCGTGTCCGTCCGCCGCGTCGCTGCCAGCGAAGCTGCCTGCCAAGAAGGATTCGACGCCGCTCCGTCAAAGGGCGCGAACCCGGTCAGCAGAACCGTCACTTCGCGGCCGGCTTGAGGTCGCCCGGGTAAAGGAACTCATCGGACGGCTTGCCGTTGCCGTAGATCCACGCGTCGAAGAAGCCCTGCAGGTCCATGCCGGACACCTTCTCACAGTACTGCTGGAACTCCTGCATGCTCGCGTTGCCGTTGTGGTGCACGGTGTTCCAGGTCTTGAGCACCTGGTCGAACGCGTCCTGTCCCATGTACTTGCTCAGCGCGTGCAGCATGACCGGGCCCTTGGAGTACACGTAGGTGAACTCGTGGCCGGGTCCCATGTCGTACAGCTTGCCCGCCCAGAACGAATCGCCTGCCGACGCGACCGCGTCGAGGTAGCGGGCGTCGAGGTCCTGGCCGTTCTTCTGCGCCCACAGCCAGGTCGCGTAGGACGCGAAGCATTCGTTGAGGCAGACGTCCTTCCAGTGGTCGACGGCGACGGTGTCGCCCCACCACTGGTGCGCGTTCTCGTGCACGATCGTGCCGATGTTGCCCGCGCGGCCGGAGTAGATCGGCCGGCTCATCGTCTCGAGCGAGAACCCGATCGGCTCAGTCAGGTAGATGCCGCCGGCGGCGTCCACCGGGTACTTGCCGAACTTCGATTCGAGGAAGTCGATGACCTCCGGGAGCTGGGCGTCGGCCTGCTTGGTGGCGTCCGAGGTGCCCGGCGCGTACGCGCTGACGATCGGGGTGCCGTCCTCGCGCTTGCGCTTGTTGAAGGTCCACTTGTCGATCGCGACCGTGGTCATGTACGACGCGGTCGGGGTGTCCTCCGCCCAGACGTGCGTGGTGCCCGCGCGCGTCCGGTACGAGCCGACCTCGCGGCCGTTGGCGATCACGCCCCATTCGCTCGGGACGGTGATCGACAGCCGGAACCGGGCCTTGTTGCGCGGGGTGTCGTTGACCGGGTACCAGGTGGTGGCCGACCTCGGCTCGCCCGCCGCGAACGCGCCGCCGGACTTGGTGAACTGCCAGCCGTTCTTGCCGAGGTTCGGGTCGTCGATCGCCACCGGAACGCCGTGGTAGGCGACCTCGGTGGTGAACGGCAGGCCTTTCCACAGCGGCATCTTCGGCGTGATCACGAGTTCGTGGTCGCCGGTGCGGGTGAACTTCGCGGGCGCGCCGTTGACGCGGACCGCGTCGACGGTGAGGCCGCGCAGGTCCAGGTCGAACGAGCTGAGCGACTGGGTCGCCTTCGCGTGGACCGTCTGGACACCGGCGAGCTGATGGGTGTCCGGGGCGTAGTTGACCCGGAGGTCGTAGTCGGAGACCTCGTACCCGCCGTTGCCGTCCTGCGGGTAGTAGCTGTCTCCGGCGCCGTCTGAACCGGGCGTGGGCGTGTCCCAGCCGCCTTGCCCGGCCGACGCGATTCCAGTGCCGAGCGTCAATGCGGTGAGGGTGGCTGCGACGGTCACTGCCGGGCGACGCCAGCGGTGCAGTGCTCTCATGGGCGCTCCTGTGTCTGCGTGTGAATCCTCCGCAACGTAGCGCCGGGAAGGCATGGAGTAACCGCAAGGTGGGCAGATTGTCTCGAAAGTCCACACTTCCGTCGGGCCCCGGCACGGCGGGGCCGTCGTCTGGAAAGCTGGACCTCATGCGCGTCGCGCTGCTGGGCCCGCTGCGAGCGGAGGGGGAGGACGGCACGCCGATCGACATCGGCGGAGCCCGCCTTCGCATGCTCCTTTCGCGGCTCGCGCTCGACGCCGGTCGCGCGGTGCCCGCCGAGGCGTTGATCGACGGTCTGTGGGGCGCTGAACCCCCGGCTGACGCCGCTAACGCGCTCCAGTCGCTCGTCTCGAGGCTGCGTCGCGCGCTGCGGCAGGCGGAGGTCGAAGTGGAGTCCGTCAACGGCGGTTACCGGCTCGCGGTGCCGCCGGAGGCGGTGGATCTCCACCGGTTCGAGCAGCTGTCCGCCGAAGGGCACCGGGAACTTGCCGCTGGCCGGGACGGTACCGCCGCCGAATCGCTCGCTGCCGCGCTCGCCTTGTGGCGCGGGGCGGCGCTCGCGGACGTGCTGGACGCGCCGTTCGCCGCCGCGCCCGCGACCCTGCTGGAGGAGCGGCGAACGGAGACCGCTGAGGACTGGTTCGAAGCCGAGTTGAGGCTGGGACGGCACGCGGACGTGCTCGCGGAACTCACCGCGGCCGCGCAGGCGCATCCGTTGCGGGAACGATTGGCTGGCTTGCGAATCCGTGCGCTTTCCGCTGCCGGGCGACAGGCCGACGCGCTCGCCGCGTACTCCGCGATCCGCACCACGCTGGCCGACGAGCTGGGCGTCGACCCGTCGGCGGAACTTCAGGAAGTGCATCTGCGTGCGCTCCGCGGTGAATACACGCCAGTCGCCACGGTGGCGGACCGGTTGCCGCAGCGGTTCACCAGCTTCATCGGCCGCACCGACGAGCTGAAACTGCTGGCCGAACTGCTCGAAGGAGCCCGGCTGGTCACGCTCGTCGGTCCCGGCGGCGCCGGCAAGACGCGGCTGGCGACGGAAGCGGCTTCGCGGCATCCGGCGCACTCGCGCGGCCTGGTGTGGTTCGTGCCGCTGGCTGGCGTGCGGGCCGCCGAGGACGTGTTGGCCGCGCTGCTCAACGCGTTGGAAGTCCGCGATCTCCGGACGACGGAGACCGACGCGCGGCGCAGGCAGGTCGATCCGTTCGAACACGCGGTGGAAGCGCTCAGCGGCGCGGAAGCGTTGCTGGTGCTGGACAACTGCGAACACGTCATCGACACCGCCGCGGAGCTGGCCGAGAATTTGCTGCGGCGGCTGCCGGCGTTGCGAGTGCTCGCGACGAGCCGTGAGCCGCTCGCGATCACCGGGGAAGCGTTGTGCCCGCTCGGCCCGCTGCCGGTGCCGGACGAGGCCGCGCCGCCCGCGGACGTCGGCACGCTCGATTCCGTCCGGCTGTTCCTCGATCGCGCGATGGCGGTACGGCCCGGGTTCCGGCTCGATGAGTCCACAGTGGACGCGGTGCGGCAGATCTGCCGCCGGCTCGACGGAATGCCGCTGGCGCTCGAACTGGCCGCCGCGCGGTTGCGGTCGATGACCGCCGAGCAGATCGCCGAACGCCTCGACGACCGGTTCCGGCTGCTCACCTCCGGCAGCCGGACGGCGTTGCCGCGCCAGCGCACCCTGCGCGCCGTGGTGGAGTGGAGCTGGGATCTGCTGAGCGAGGCGGAGGTCCGGCTCGCGCGCAGGCTCGCGGTGTTCGCGGCGAGTTTCTCCGAGGAGGCAGTGGAAAACGTCTGCGCGGACGAAGAACTGCCCGCGGACGACATCGTGTACGTGCTGGGTTCGCTGGTGGAGAAGTCCATTGTGGACGTCGTGGGCATGCGGTACCGCCTGCTGGAAACCCTGCGCGCGTACGCGACCGAGCGGCTCGCCGAATCCGGCGAGCAGGAGCGGATGCGGACGGCGATGGTCGCGTATTACGCGGAACTGGCCCACCGCAACGAACCGTTGCTGCGCGGACGGGATCAGCTGCGGGCGATCGACGTCTACGAGCACGACAGCGACAACTTCACCTCCGCGCTGCGGGCGGCGATCGAGTCGGGTTCCGCGGAATCGGCGGCCCGGCTGTTGTTCGGGTTGTTCTGGTATCTCAACATCGTCGGCCTGAACGAACGGGCGGCGCTGTTCGTCGACGAGGTGCTCGAACTGGGCGACAAACTGCCGCCGGACGTGGCGGCGAGCCTGCGGCTGAGCCAGGTGCTGATGCTGGCCATGGCCGGTCCGCACGAGAAGGTGAACGTTCCCGAACTGATCGAGGAATGCGTGCGGACCGGTGCGGCGGAACGGAATCCGTGGCTCTGGGTCGGGTTGCCGATCGTGGCCTACCTCAACGGCGAACGCGACCTGGCGAGGCGCGAGATCCGCCGGGCCGTCGAGCGGGACGACGTCTGGAGCCGCGCCGCCGGGTACTGGGCGGAGAGCTTCGTCCTCGGCGACACCGGCGATCTCGCGAGCGCGGACCGGGCGCGAGAGCTTGCCCACCAAGGCTTCGCCGAGGTCGGCGACCGCTGGGGCCTCGGCATGACGCACGGGTTCCGGGCCGCGGCGCGGTCGCAGTCCGGCGACCACGAGGGCGCGATCGCCGGGTACACCGAGGGCCTGCGGCTGGTGATGGAACTGCGGTCGCGGGACGACATCGTGCAGCAGTGGTGGCGGCTGGCGATCGAACGTTCGCGCGCCGGCGACCAAGAAGGCGCGTGGCGGGACATGGAAGCCGCGGAACGCTACGCGGCTTCCGGCGGGAACAACGGATTGCGGCTGATCGTGTTGCTCGGCCGCGCTGAGTTGCTGATCCGCGAGAACAACGTCGCCGAGGCGCGCGCGGTCTTCCAGGAAATGAAGTCGGCGCGCGCGGATTGGCCGACTCCGGAGGGTTTCGAGGCGGAATGGCTCGGCACCATCGAGGCCGGTTTGCTGCTCGCCGAAGGCCGGCCGGACGAAGCGGAGCCAGCGGTGTTCGACGTGGTCGAGCAGACGGCAAGGCGCTTCGACATGCCGGACCTGGCTGCCATGGTCGAACTGCTGGCGCGGATCCGGTACCGGCAGGGCCGGCTGGAGTCGTCCGCTCGGATGCTGGCGCTGAGCGCCGTGGTGCGCGGCCGATTCGACCTGGGGAGCCCGGAGGTCCGCGAGCTGATCGCCAGCCTGACCCGGGAGCTGGGCGCGGAACGGTACGAGGCGATCGTCGCCGAGACCTCGCGGATGGAACGGGCCGCGGCGATCGAAGAGATCCGGACGGAGCGCGCACGCGAGTAGGCCGTTATCGGTGATAACAGATACGTGCTTCCACTGATGTTTCCAGTGATACTCTGCGATGGGTATCACTGGAAACGTCGAGGAGCTGTCATGCGCATCGTCGCCCTGGAAGAACACGTGGTCCTGCCCGTCCTGCGCGACGCGTGGGCGAAGGCGGGGGTCCAGCCGCACGGCTATCCCGAGAACCACCCGGTCACCAGACGCCTGTGCGACGTCGGCGACGGACGTCTCGCCGACATGGACGAGCAGGGCATCGACGTAGCGGTGTTATCCCTGTCCACCCCCGGCGTGCAGAACCTTCCGGCCGCTGACGCCGTGCCCGTCGCGCGGGAGGCCAACGACGCACTCGCCGAGATCGTCGCCGCGAACCCCACGCGCTTCCAGGCTTTCGCCACCCTCCCGACATCCTCGCCCGAAGCCGCCGCCGAGGAGCTGGAACGCGCGGTCGCCCTGGGCTTTCGCGGCGCGATGCTGTACGGCCGCACCGGCGGCAAACTGGCCGACGCACCGGAATTCGACGACCTCTACGCGACCGCCGAACGGCTGCGCGTCCCGCTGCACTTCCACCCGCAGGCTCCCGTGCGGGCGGTGCGGGAGGCGTACTACTCGGGGCTGCCCAACGGCGTCGGTCCGGCGTTGGCGACCGCCGGGCTCGGCTGGTACTACGACCTCGGCGTGCAATACCTGCGGATGATCTTCTCCGGAGTCTTCGACCGGCACCCCGGACTGCAGGTGATCGCCGGGCACTGGGGCGAGGTCGTGCTGTTCTACCTCGACCACGTCGGCTTCCTTCAGGAAATGGCCGGGCTACGGCAGCCGCTGGCCGACTACTTCCGCCAGAACTTCTGGATCGCGGGCAGCGGCACGGTCAGCGAACGCTACCTGCGCTGGGCGGCCGAGGTGGTCGGGACGGAGCGGATGCTTTATTCGACCGACTATCCCTACACCTTCGGCACCCGGCCCGGCGGTTTTCCTTACCTGGACACGAGCGGCGGGGTCGCGCGGTCGTTTCTGGAGAAGGCGCCGTTCAGCGAGGAAGAGAAGGCGGCCATCGGTTCCGGGAACTGGGAGCGGCTGACCGGCCATCTCATTCGGGTGAGCCCGGCTGAAGGTGATCGAGAGTCCGCTTGATCACCTCCAGGCCGGCCGACATCGCTTTGGTCATCGGCGCGGCCAGTTCGTCGGGGAGCACGTCGCGGGTCCACACCAGCCGGCACCGCTGTTCGCCGTCGGCGAGAACTTGCATGGCGGCGTTGTCGTGTTCGGGCTGGACGTCGCCGCCGACCACCGAGTAGACGATCCGGCGCGCGCCATGGTCAACGGCGACTCGTCGTTCCCGCACGACCGTGCCGTCGGCGAAGGTGACGACGCGGCAGTCCGCCTCGGGCACGCTGTCCAGTACGAATCCTGGTGCCATCCGCCGGGGGCCTGCGGCGAAGTCGCCGATCACCTCCCACACGTCGTCGGCGCTGGACTCGAGCACTGCTTCTTCGCGGATGGACGCCATGTCTCCTGCTTCGGTTTTCCTGCGGTGGCAATGGATGTGCCAGCCTGCCCGGTCCCGGCCCCTCGGGTCTTGAAGATTCTTGCGGGAATTGTCAGACCCTCGCCGTAGCCTTCGGGCGTGCTCTCCTTCGCCGATCTCGCCACTCGCCCGGAGTTCGCCGTCGGGGCGGTGGACTGCCGGGACGATCACCGCGGCTGGTCGGCTGAATGGCCGCGCGAGGACGTGCGGCTCGTGCTCGTGCGCAGCGGCGGGTTCCGTCGCCGCGTCCGCGGGGTCTGCACGGATCTCGACCGCACCGTCGGTTACCTCGGGCTGCCCGGCGAGGAGGAGCACTTCGCCCATCCCGTCGGCGGTGACCGGTGCACCTCGATCACCCTGACGCCAGCGTTCTGGCGCACCTTGGCTGGCGACGCGCCGCTGCTGGAGCGCTCAACGCTGTACGTGGACGGCCCGCTTGACCTCGCCCACCGTCGGCTCCTCGCCGCCACTCGCGCCGCCGACACCGGCTACGCGGCGACGGAAGGACTCATCGGCCTGGTAGCCGCGGTCGTCCAGCAGGTCGTGGCCACGGCCGTCCCAGACAGCGACCGGACAGGCGACCGGGCGCTGGTAGCCCAAGCCCGTCGCGCGATCGTCGACGACCATCCCGCGGCGGCTGGCCTGATTCCGCTGGCAGCCCTGCTGGGCGTCTCGCCTTACCGGCTCAGCCGGGCCTTCACTCGCGAACTCGGAGTGTCGCTGACCCGGTACCGCAACGGCGTGCGCGTAGTCCGTGCGCTGGATCGACTGGAGGAAGGCGAACCCAGCTTGGCCGCCCTCGCCGCCGACCTCGGGTTCGCCGATCAAGCCCACCTGTGCCGAACCGTGCGGGAGCACCTCGGACACACTCCGACCGCGTTGCGCCGGCTGCTCGCGACAAAAAAGTGAGTGCCTGTGCCCGGCTGTGGAACCCGGACACAGACACTCACTCACAGCGTCCACACCCCCGTGCAGGACGCCCTCAGACCCGCTTGCGGTAAGCCCACGTCGCGAGCGGGAAGAACACCACGACCGCACCGGCCATCCAGGCCAGCGAGCCGAGCAGGGATCCGCCGTACGCGCCGCCGTTGAGCAGGCCGCGCATCACGTCGGACATCAGGCTCACCGGGCTGATGTCCGCCCAGGCCTTCAGCCAGCCCGGCATCGTGGCCGTCGAGACGAACACGTTGCTGCCGAACGTCAGCGGCATGATGAAGACGAACATCAGGCCCTGCGCCGCGCCGGGGGACTTCATCAGCATCCCGACGAACACCGAACCCCAGCAGAAGCACAGGCCGAACGCGAGCGCCAGCAGGATCGCGAGGACGAACTCCCCAGGGCCGGTCTGCACGCGGAAGCCCATCACGGTCGCCACGACCAGCAGGACCGCCAGGCACACCAAGTACCGCACGAGGTCCGCCAGCACCGCGCCCACCAGCGGGGCCGAACGCGCGATCGGCATGGCGCGGAAGCGGTCGAAGACGCCCTTCGTGATGTCGGTGTTGAGCTGCGTGCCGACCGACAGCGAGGCCTGCAGGATGTTCATCACGATCAGGCCCGGCACGAGCGACTGCAGGTAATTCTCGATCGAACCGCTCAGCGCGTTGCCGAACAGATAGGTGAACATCAGCAGGAAGATGATCGGAGCCAGCGTGACGTCGGCCAGCTGCTCCGGGTTCTTGCGGATCTTCAGAATGCCGCGCCAGGCAAGGGAAAACGCGTGCTTCGCGCCCTGGGCGGGACTGATGTGCCGGGGCGGGGCCACGGCGGTCGCGGTGGTCATGACCGGCTCCCTTCGAGTTCGCGGTCCGGCTTCGGCTCCTCGGCCGCGTGCCCGGTCAGCGCGAGGAACACCTCGTCGAGGCTGGGCAGCCGCAGCGCCAGCTCGTCGGAGGTGA
Organism: Amycolatopsis sp. NPDC003676; assembly: GCF_053587275.1. Classification (NCBI taxonomy): domain Bacteria; kingdom Bacillati; phylum Actinomycetota; class Actinomycetes; order Pseudonocardiales; family Pseudonocardiaceae; genus Amycolatopsis; species Amycolatopsis sp. NPDC003676. The sequence continues at coordinate 3,560 of NZ_JBSFNS010000096.1, read as the reverse complement.
TGCCCGCCGAATCGAGGCGGCGCACCAGCGTGGACAGCAGCACCGGGTCGGACACCGGCGCGGTCAGCAGCCCGGTCGCGTTGTCGCGGACCGGCCGGACGCCGGTGAGTTCGGCCAGGATCCGGTCGACCTCGTCGAGATCGCTCAGCGACGTCGGCCGCACCTGCAGCGTCTGCCCGCCGACCCGCCGCTTCAGCTCGTCGGCGCGGCCGTCGGCGACCACGTGGCCGTGGTCGAACACGGTGATCCGGTCGGCCAGCTGGTCGGCCTCCTCCAGATACTGCGTGGTGAGCAGCACCGTCGCGCCGTCGGCGACGAGGTTGCGGACCACCTGCCACACCTCGTTGCGCGCGTGCGGGTCGAGCCCGGTGGTCGGCTCGTCCAGGTACAGCACGGCGGGACGGCCGACGAGGCTCGCCGCCAGGTCGAGCCTGCGCCGCATGCCGCCGGAATACGTCCGGATCGGCCGCTTGGCCGCGTCGGTCAGCTCGAACCGCTCCAGCAGTTCGGCCGCCCGAGCCCGGGCGTCGGCCCGGGAAAGGTTCAGCAGCTTCCCGATCAGCACCAGGTTCTCGGTGCCGCTCAGGTCCTCGTCCACCGACGCGTACTGCCCGGTGAGCCCGATCAGGCCGCGCACCCGGACCGGGTCGCGGACCACGTCGTAACCCCCGACCGTGGCGTGTCCCGCGTCCGGTCTCAGCAGGGTGGCCAGGATGCGGACCGCGGTCGTCTTGCCCGCGCCGTTCGGCCCGAGCACCCCGACCACCTTCCCGAACGGGACCTCGAGGTCCACCCCGTCCAGCGCCTTCGTCTCCCCGAAATGCTTGACCAGGCCCTCGGCCTGGATCGCGTGCGACATGTCGCCTCCTCCTGTGTCGCTCCAGCACACAGTGGACGGCGGCGCTGGCAAGCCGCGCACACGGCGCTGACACGGACCTGTCAGCGGGCGCCCGGCATACTCGGGATCATGGTGAAGGAGGCGCGGAAGCGAACCCGGCTGGTCACGGGCCTGCTCGTGCTGGTCGGACTGCCGCTGCTGGCGGTCGCCGTGCTGCGCGCGATCGGCTGGGACGGCAGCGGCTGGTACCTGACCGCGTTGCTGGCGCTGACCCCGTACTTCGTCGTCTACGGCGTCCTGCTCGCCGCGCTCGCGCTGATGCTGCGGCGGTGGTGGATCGGCGGCGTCGCGCTGGCGTTGTCCGTGCTGCTGGCGGTGTACGTCGCGCCGCGGGTGATCTCCGACGCCCAGCCCGCGGCGAACGGGAAGACGGTGCGCGTGCTGGCCGCCAATCTCTACCTGGGCCAGGCCGATCCGGCGGCGCTCGTGCGGCTGGTCCGGGAGCATCGGATCGACGTGCTGAACCTGGTGGAGATGACGCCCGCCGCGATGTCCGGGCTGGAGAAGGCCGGGCTGTTCCAGACGCTGCCTTACCGGGTCATGCATCCGGCGTCCGGGGTGGACGGTTCCGGCATCGTGTCGCGGTATCCGCTGACCGAAGAGGACTTCACCGGCGATTCCGTCCAGAAACAGCCTGGTGCGGAGGCGGATCTCGGAGGCGGGACGACGTTGGAGATCGTGGCGGCGCATCCGCGTTCGCCGGACTCCGGGTATTACCAGTGGGAACAGGAGATGCGGGACCTGTCGCGCGCGATCGGCGAGCACGGCCTGCGCGTGGTGGCGGGCGATTTCAACGCGACTCTCGACCATGCCGCGCTGCGAACGGTGCTGTCCCGCGGCTATGTCGACGCGGCGGAGGCACGCGGCGACGGTATGGTCCCGACGTGGTCGACGTCGTCGGTCCCGCTCGTGCCGCTGGATCACGTGCTGGTGGACCGCCGGGTGGCGATCCGGGATTACCAAGTTTTCGATGTGCCCGGGAGCGATCACCGGGCGGTTTACGCGGAGGTGCAGCTGCCGTGACGACCTTGCGGCCAAGCCGTGGGGAATACCCGCGGCTGCTGGAGATCTGGCGAAGCGCCGTCGAGGCGACGCACGACTTTCTGACTCCGGCGGACGTCGAGTACTACGCCACGCGCGTCCCGCTGTACTTCCCGGAAGTGGACCTGACCGTGGCGGAGGTCGACGGAATCGCGGCAGGTTTCTCAGGAATCGCCGAGGGAAAGCTGGAAATGCTGTTCGTGCACGACGATTTCCGCGGCCGTGGCGTGGGAACGGCTTTGTTGCGTGCTGCGCTGGACCGCTTCCCGAACCTCACGCTGGACGTGAACGAGCAGAACCCGCAGGCAGTCGGTTTCTATCTGCACCACGGGTTCGAGGTCGTCGGCAGGCAGGAGACCGATTCGGACGGCCGCCCGTTCCCGTTGCTGGAACTCAAACGAGCTTGACCAACGTCTCCAGCGCGCCCGCGGCGATCGAAACCCCGCGCCCGTGCCGGATCTGCGGTTCGCGCGGATTGATCCGGATTAGCGCACCGGTCGCCGCGCTGGCGAGCTCGGAATACCGCCGGACCGTCGGAACCGCTTGCCCGGCACCGATTTCGACCACCACTGTGTCGCGATGCGCACGACGCCATGCGGTGAGCTCGTCCAGCTGTTCCTGACTCCGATCGGGAACCCAGTCGAAATCCCCGAACATCAGGATATTCGGCCGGGCCAAACTGCCGCACCGCGGACAGGATGGCAACGGCGGCCGGGCACGCATCGTCTCCTCGTCGATTTCGACCGTGATGTCGGCCGCCGGCCAGATCTCCCGCGAACACCCGGCGAGACACTGCAGATGATGGATCGACCCGTGCGCCTCGGCGACCTGCGGAAACCCCGCCGCCTGAAACTGTCCGTCCACATTGGACGTGAACACGCGCACGCCGCCCTCTTTCGCCAGCCCCCATTCGAGCAGCAACCCGAACCCGCGATGCGGCACCGTCTTCCGGTACAGCTCGAGCCGATGCCCGTAAAAACCCCAAGCCAGCTCGGGGTTTGAGGCGAAATGCCGCGGGTCGGCCAACTCCTCGAACCGCAGCCCAAGCCCGGCGTACGGCGGATACGCGCGCCAAAACCCTTCCCCGCCACGGAAATCAGGCAGCCCGGAGTCGACGCCCATCCCGGCGCCGGCGCACACGAGCAGCGCGCCGGCACCCGAAATCAGCTCGGCGGCGCGGGCGAGTTCGTCACTCACCCGGCTTCGATGCCTGCACGACCTCGAACTCCAGCAAATTCGCGCCAGTCGACACCGGGTTCTTGCGCTCGCCCGCGTGCGCCTCACGCGCCGGACCGCCCGCCCAAGCCTGGTAGTGCTCCTCGGTTTCCCACTTCGTGTACACGAAGTAGCGCTTCTCGCCGGCGACCGGGCGGAGCAGCTCGAAGCCGAGGAACCCCTCCTGGTTGTCGACCGAGTGCAGCCGCGCGGCGAACCGCTTCTCCAGCTCGGGGCCGGCACCTTCGGGAACTTCGATTGCGTTGATCTTGACTACAGCCATGAGCTGAGTTTATTGCAACTGTGTTTGATGGCGCCGACTCCGTCGTCGCGGCGGGATCGCCTTTAAGTCGGCGTGCGGAGGGGCAGCGCACCCGGCCCGGGGGGCGCGGTGTCCGCCCCTGGA
>NZ_JBSFNS010000095.1:0-32305 GCF_053587275.1 Amycolatopsis sp. NPDC003676 | reverse complement strand
GTACGCGATCCCGCTGATCGTGGTCGCCCTGATCGGCGGATTGTCCACCGGCACCACCGCGTTGTACGGCACCGGTCTGGACTTCAGCTCGATCTCGGGGGCAGCGCGGCGCCGGGACCAGGACCCGATCCGGCCGGGCGCGGTCGGCCGGTCGGGAAGTGCGGTCATGGTTCAGCCCCTGGTTCGAAGTGGCATGGGTGCGAAGGGGTGAGCCCGGCGCAGCGAACGGGCGCGCGCGATCAAGAAGTTGATCTTGACGTGGACGTAGCTCTCCCCGGGAAACCGGTCGAGCGGTCAGTCCGGGGAGGTGGTCGGCAGGGCGGCATCCCTGCCCGCGCCGTCGACCTCGTGGTCGCGGCTGACGCCGATGAGCTTGAGCTGAGTGACGGTGTCGCCGTCGCCGGCCAGCGCGAACAGCTGGCGCAGACCGCCGGAACCGTCGTGTCCCGGTGAGACAGTCGACGCGGGCGCGGCAGGCGCGGCCGGTGCCGAGGGCAGGCCTTCGCCGCCACCGCTGCTGCCGCCTCCGGCCTGGCTGCGCTCCTTGACCGGCGGCGCGGGCTGGGTTTCCTGCTTCGCGGCAGGCGGCACGGCGAGAACGCGGGCGGGCGCGGTGTGCACGACGGCGGGAGCCTGCTTGTTGACCTTCACGACGTCCGGCGCTTCAGGTTCTTTCGCCAGCTTCGTCGCGGGGGCGGCGGCGGTGACCGAGCCGCTGGCGACCGGTGCGGGTTCTGGGTGGACTGGCGGTTCGACGACCCGGACCGGCGCGGTGTCGATCACGGTGTCGACCGAGGTGACGGTGGTGTGCAGGGTCGTGTCGACGGTGTCGTCGACGGTTCCGAGGACGCTGTCGAGAAGCCCTGGCTGGTTGTGTTCGGGGCTGCCGAGCAGACCGTCCAGGAGGCCAGGGCCGGAGTCGCGGTCGGAGCCGCCGAGCAGGCCGTCGAGAAGTCCTTGCCGCGGTTCCTGGCTGGCGGTGCTGAGGATGCCGGGCTCGGGTTTGCTGCTGATGCTGCTGAGCAGGCCGGGCTGAGTGGTGGCTTTCGGCGTGGCTTCGCTCGCTGGCGCGTGGTGCTTTGGCTTGATGGGGCTCTTCGGCTTGGTGACCTTCGCCGCGGGGACGGGCCGAGAAGCGTGGTTCTGCGTGGCCGGTTCGCTTCCTGCCACTGTGGTCGGCCGGAAGCTCACGTCGGGCTGGAAGTCTTTGGCGGAGAAGTGGAACCGGTGCAGGTTGGCGCGCTTCGCACCGGTCGCCGAGCCGGGCATGGCCCAGGTGAGCGTGCCGGACGTGGCCGTTCCGGCGTACCGGTGCTCCGGATCGGTGTCGTGCGTGGCAGAGATGGGATGGTCGACGGGGTCGCCCGTCGCCGCGTTCGCCTGCGACAACGCCGCGCCGAGCAGCCATCCGGCCAGTGTGAGCCCGCCAGCGACGGCGATTCGGACGGCAGGCCGGGCGATCGGCGCCGCCCAAGCGCGTGGCCGTCGTCGCGCGCCCGCGCGCGCGAAGGAGGAATTCCGCTCAGCGCGGTCGACCATGCCCAGCAACGCGGAACCCGTGTTCCCGAGCGGACTGGCGCTCGCGCCGGAGGGCGCGGGATGTGCGAGGCCGCGCGGGGTCGCCATGCCGGTCACGCCACCACCACCGTCCGCGCCTGAAGCTCGTGCGGCCCACCGCACGAGGCTGATCTTGCTGGGGCTCTCTTCCGGCCAGGTCGCAGGTCCCCCGGGGCTGCCCTCTTTCTAGCACCGGACGCGAGTGTTTCATCTCTCCCGCGCTCGATCCACCCCGTACGGCGGAACGTCCCCACCGGCTCTGGTGTCCGATCCGCCCTAGTCGATCACCCAGCGTCGCTTCAACCGGGGCGAATGCGGCCATCCGGGCGGCTGTCCGACGGCGCGAATTCGGGCGTTGACCCGATGTTTCGGCCACCGCGACACTCTCGGTATTCCGTTCCCGCAGGGAGAAACCGGGGCCGGGCCGCAGTCGTCAGACGAGTTTCCGCAGGCGTTCGACCGCTTCGTCGATCACCTCGTTGCGCTTGCAGAACGCGAACCTCAGCAAATGTTTCCACTCGTCCGGGTGATCCGTGAACACCTTGACGGGTACTGCCGCGACTCCGGCGCGTTCCGGCAGCGTCCAAGCGAGTTCGGCGGCGTCTTCGAAGCCGAGCGGACGCACGTCAGCTGTCACAAAATACGTCCCGGCACTCGGCCGTACAGCGAATCCCGCATCGGCAAGACCGGCGGACAGCCGATCGCGCTTCTCCTGAAGGCTCACGCGCAGGTTTTCGACCCACTCGAGCTCGTTGTCGAGCGCGTACGCGACGGCCGGCTGCAGCGGTCCGCCGGAGACGAAGGTGATGAACTGCTTCGCCGCCTTCACCGCGGCGACGAGCTCCGGCGTCGAGCAGATCCAGCCGATCTTCCAGCCGGTGCAGTTGAAGGTCTTGCCCGCGCTCGAGATCGCGACGGTCCGTTCGCGCATTCCAGGCAACGACGCGAGCGGAAGATGCTCGGCTCCGTCGAAGACGAGGTGTTCGTAGACCTCGTCGGTGACCGCGATGAGGTCGTGCTCGACGCACAGCCGCGCGACTTCCTCCAGCTGCGCGCGCGAAAACACCGTGCCGGTGGGGTTGTGCGGCGAATTCAGCAGCACCGCGCGGGTATTGGGCGTGATCGCGTCGCGGAGAGCGTCGAGGTCGAGTTCAAGCTGTCCGTTCTCGGTTTCGACCAGCCCGATGACCCGTCGCCGCGCGCCCGCCATCGCGACCGCGGCGGCGTATGAGTCGTAATACGGCTCGACCACGATCACCTCGTCGCCAGCCTCGGTCAGCGCGATGAGCGTCGCCGCGATGGCCTCGGTCGCACCCGCGGTGACCAGGATCTCCGTGTCCGGGTCGTAGCTGGCGCCGTAACGCTGGCGATGCCGGCTGATCGCGGCGCGCAGCTCCGGACGGCCCGGCCCCGGCGGGTACTGGTTGTCGCCGCCGAACAGCGAATTCTTCGCCGTTTCGAGCATTCCGGCGGGCCCGTCGGTGTCCGGAAAGCCCTGGCCGAGGTTGACCGCGTCGTGCCGGACGGCGAGCGCGGTCATCTCCGCGAAGACCGTCGAGGCGAACGGGCGGAGGCGGGGGACGAGAGCTGGTTCACGCACGAGAACGCATCCTCACGGACAATGGCGGTGTGGAGCAACTCACCCCTGCCAAGGTCACGCCCGCGGACCCGCCCGGCGGCACCGCCGGCGAAGAGGCGAAACGGCGCGGCCTGCGCAAGATGAAGCTGGTCGCGCTGTCCTTCCTGCTCGGCGCGACGATCGTGTTCCTGCTGACGAGCTGGGCGGAGTCGGCAGGCTGGCCGGGCTGGGTCGGCTACGTGCGCGCCGCGGCCGAGGCGGGCATGGTCGGCGCGCTCGCGGACTGGTTCGCGGTGACCGCGCTGTTCCGGCATCCGCTCGGCCTGCGGATCCCGCACACCGCGATCATCCCGAACAAAAAGGACGCGCTCGGCAACAGCCTCGGCGAGTTCGTCGGCTCGAACTTCCTGTCTCCCGATGTCATCCGCGACAAGCTCCGCCGCGTCGAGGTCGCCAGCAGGCTCGGCGCTTGGCTCTCGCAGCGCGACAACGCGGAACGCGTGACGTCGGAACTGGCGACAGTCGTGCGCGGTGCCGTGACGGTGCTGCGCGACGAGGACGTGCAGGCGATCATGGAGCAGGCCGTGGTCAAGCGCGTGATCGACAAGCCGTGGGGCCCGCCGCTCGGCAAAATCCTGGCAGGCGTCTTCGAGGACGGCGCACACCACAAGCTCGTGGACCTGATGTGCGACCGGGCTTACGAGTGGGTCCGGGACAACCACCAGACGATGCTGCGCGTGGTCTCGGACCGCGCGCCGAGCTGGTCGCCGAAGTTCGTGGACGAAATGCTGGCGGACAAGGTGTACGGCGAGGTCCTGACGTTCGCCTGGGCCGTGAAGACGGACGTCAACCACCCGATGCGCCTCGCGCTGGACAAGTTCCTCGGCGAGTTCGCGCAGGATCTGCAGACCGACCCGAAGACGATGGAGCGGGCCGAGCAGGTCAAGGGCCAGATCGTGAACCACGGCGAAGTGCAGAAGCTCATTGGAAATGCCTGGGCGACGGCCAAGGAAATGCTGCTGAACGCCGCGGAGGACCCGTCGAGCGAACTGCGCCAGCGGGTCCGTGGTGGCCTGGAATCGCTCGGCAAGCGACTGGTGGACGACCCGTCGATGACCTCGAAGGTGGACGGCTGGGTCGAGAGCGCGGCGGTTTACCTGGTGACTCACTACTCGCGCGAGATCACGACGATCATCACGGACACGGTGGAGCGGTGGGATGCCGAGGAGACGTCCCGGAAGATCGAACTGCAGGTCGGGAGGGATCTGCAGTTCATCCGGATCAACGGGACTGTGGTGGGTGCGCTGGCCGGGCTGGTGATTTACGCGGTGGCGCAGTTGCTGTTCTGAGTCTCTGGTTCTGCCGTTGTTCTGCGGGGCAGGGCTGGTTCGGCGCTGTGGTGAAGGCTGCGCGGCCGGGCTTGGCTGAGGGCGGGTCTGCGGCGGCGCGGTGGGGGTTGGGCGGTTGCGGCGAGAGCAGTGTCGTGAGGGCGGCCGAGTGCTGGGGCGGGTTGCGGTGAGAGTCGTGGCGTGCGGCGAACTGACTGCCGGGCAGTTTGGCGGTGCAGTGGGCTTGGCTGAGGGCGGGTCGGCGGCGGCGCGGCAAGGGCTGGGCGGTTGTGGTGAGAGCCGTGCGGCGAGGCGGGTTGATGGCGGGCGGCGGCCGTCGTGATGGCTGTGCGGTGGGCGCGTTGAGGGCTAGCTGGCAGTTGCGGCGAGGGGCGTGCGTGCGGCTGGCTGCCGGTTGTGGTGAGGGCCAGCGCGGCGGGGTTCTGGCTGCCGGTTGAGGTGGATTTCGTTGTGGTTGAGCGGAATTCGTCGGCCGTGAGTGGAGACTGTCCCGCCGACCCGACCGCAGCCGCCCGGGGCCGGGGCTTACTTCAGTGGTCTGGTGCCGCTGCATCGGCCGCGTTTTCCTCGGTCTTTCCCCTGTCCCAGCCCGGGTGCGGCGGGTGGTCGACCGTATGCGCGCCGTCCTATACCACAGCCGCACCCCGCTCAAACCAGTTGTCCACAGGAAGCTGAGTTATCCCCGGGGTTATCCACAGGAATTCACGGTGATGGCCTAATCGCTGTCCACAACTTGTGGGGATCCGGGGCATCTGCACGTGCACATGTGGTGTGTGTGGACAAGTTGTCCACAGGGTCTTAGTTGTGCACAGCTGCCGTGCGGGCGCGCCAGGAGCGGGCTTTTTCGCGGTTTCCGCAGACGCGCATCGAGCACCAGGTGCGGGAGCGGTTGCGGGATTCGTCGAAGAAGGCCCACAGGCAGTCGTCGGCGGGGCAGATTTTCAGCCGGACCCAGTCGCCTCGGATGGCCATTCGGGTGGCCGCGGCGAGGGTCGCGGTGACGGCGTCCGGGGCGAGCAGCGTCGGGCCGGTGTCGGTGAGCGTGAAACGGAGCGGGACGTCCAGCGCCGTCGCGGGCAGTCGCGGATCGCCGACCGCGGCGCGCAGGCTGTCTCGCACCGCGCGGGCTTCGGCGGGATCGTTCGGTGCCACGTCGTGGTCCGCGGCCCACTGCCGCCAGAGCCCCGGATCGTCCAGCAGGTCGTCGCCCCGTTCGATGTCGACGGTGTTGAGAAAGGCGACCACCAGGGAAGCGTCGGTGTGCACCTGCCCAGTGTACGGGCGATATCGGTTGCGACCTGGTGGCCTAACCGACATACTCGCTTTACTGGTTACGCCACGAGGAGAGGATGGACGAAACATGGGTGCGATTCCGACATTCGGCGGCGTTGCGTTCGACTGTCCGGACCCGGCGGCGCTCGCCGGCTTCTATCGCTCCGTGCTCGAGTGGGCCGAACCTAAGGTCGCTGAGGACAACCACTGGGCCACGCTCGTCGACCCGCGCGGCGGCGTCCGGCTGGAATTCCAGCGGGTGGCTGATTACCGCGCGCCCGAATGGCCGTCGCAGGACACGCCGCAGCAGGCGCACCTCGACCTGGACGTCCCCGACCTCGAGGCCGCTCACCAGCGCATTCTCGGGCTGGGCGCGAAGCTGCTCGACGATTCGCCGGAGACGTTCCGCGTGTACGCCGATCCGGTCGGCCACCCGTTCTGCCTCTGCGCCTGCTGATCGGCTGCTGACACGGCGCGGCGAATCCGCGTAGGGTCGGATGCGTGATTTGTCCGAAGTGTCAGAACATGATGCGCACGGTCGACAGGAACGGCGTCCACATCGAGCAGTGCGACGGCTGCCGCGGGATCTTCCTCGATCGCGGCGAGCTGGAGCAGATCGCCGGTGCGGAGAGCGCGTTCTACCGGCAGCAGCCGCCGCAGTACGCCCGTGCCGATTCGCCTCGCCCTTATCAAGGCGGGTACTCGGATTCGCCCCGGCCATATCGGGGCGGGCACTCGGATTCGCCGCGGCCGTACCGCGGTGGCTACGGGGATTCGCCGCGACCGTACGACCGGCGGCGCAAGCGCAGCTTCCTCGAGAACCTCTTCGACTGAGTTGTCCACCGATCCAGTGGCGCTTGACCTGCGGATCTGTCCGTCCTGCGGCGACCGGGCGAGTTGTCCACAGGCGGACGGGGACCTCTTGCGGTGCGCGGAATGCGGCCAGCGGTGGCCGTTCCGGCGGCTGCCGTTGTTCGCGTTGACCGGCCCGAGCGCGGGCGGCAAATCGACGGTCGGGCCGAAGCTGGCGCAGCGGTTGGCGGGCGAGGCCGTCGTGCTGGAGCAGGACGTGCTGTGGACCGGCGCGTTGCGCGACGACGAACCGGGCAATCCGGCGTTTCGCGGGGCCTGGTTGCGGATGGCCGCGATGCTGCACCAGAACGGACGGCCGGTCGTGCTGTGCGGAACGGTCGCGCCGCAAGAGCTGGAACCGTTGCCAGAGCGCGTTTTCTTCTCGGATGTGCACTATCTGGCCCTGGTCGCGGACAACGAGACTCTCCGGCGGCGGTTGCGCGCCCGGCCCGCGTGGCGGGAGTGGGACGAGCCGCGCATCGAGGAAATGCTCGAGTTCAACCTGTGGATACGTGGGCAGGTCGAGTCCATCGACACGACGGACGCCCCGCTCGACGACGTCGTGACCGCGGTGGAGAAATGGGTCCGGGCCAGAATTGGGTCGGACCTAGGAATTGGTGCGTGAGCGGGAGTTTGGCTGGGTTCGACCTAGTGACCCTTCATTCCGCGCGGAGCCGTTCGTCGTAACTCCGCTGGGATTCGTGGATCTCGCCGGTGTGCGCATCGGGGATGGGCTTAGTCTTCCCTTTTTCAAGGGGCATCGTCCAGCCCGGTGCCGGTGATACTGCGGACGATGCAGCGCGCACGGCCAAACGGCCCAAGGCCTGGCGGCGGTCTCGATTACCGGGCGGATCCGTCGTCAGATTTGAGTTCCTGCAATGGCCAGCGGTTCTCAGACTGTGGATCGTCCAGCCAGAAGGTTTGTTCCTCGCTGTTCACCGTGAGCCCGAAACGGGATCGGCTGGGGCGGCCCAGTGATTCCCAGTGCCGGTGCGCGTCCTCGGCGAGATCCCACAACGCGCGCGGACCTCCTTGCGCTGCCTCGAAACCGGAGTCGGTGCGGCGGGTGCGGGCCCACGAGCCGTCCGGATGGGACAGTGCGAAGGCGCCGTTCGGATCGACGTGCACCGGGCGGACGTCGGGCAGCTCAAGCGAGGCAAAGAATTCGAAATGCCGTTGCGGCTTAAGCACATCTGACATCGACAACTCGGTCGGCCGCCATTGTGTGCCGGCGGCGTCCGGCAATTCCGCGAGCGGTGGCAGGCGATGTGCGCGCAAGGGCATGAATCGGCCGTCGCGGGACAGGACTTGGCCTTCGGCGGACGCGTCTTCGCCCGCGGTGAGGCGGACGAGTCCGCCGCCGAGCGGGCGGTTCAGGGTGGTGACGATGTGCCCGCCGGGGAGTGTTTGAGCAAGCCAGGCAAGGGGAATCCGCGAGACCGACGCGGTGCACAGGACCCGGTCGAAGAGGACTCCGGCCGGGAAGCCGAGTGCGCCGTCGCCGGTGGCGCACGCGGGTTCGTAGCCGCAGGAGGCAAGGCGTTCCCGCGCGGCGGCGGCAATGGCCGCGTCGATGTCCACTGTGGACACTTGGCCGGAACCGCAGCGGTGGCACAGCAAACCCGCGTTGTAGCCCGTTCCGGTGCCGATCTCCAGTACGCGATCGCCGTCGCGGACCAGGAGTTCTTCCAGCATGATCGCCATGATCGCGGGCATGCTGGACGAGCTGGTCGGCACGCCGGGGACTGGCCCGTGCGTGCGGGCGCGGTCCCACAGCGCCGGGTCGTCGTCGAGTTGGGTGACCAGGACGTCGCGCGAATAGACGCGGTCCAGCCAGTCCGGATCGCTGCGGTCGACCGCCGCCCAGCCGGTGCCGGCGGGCACGAAAAAGCGCGGCAGGAACGCGTGCCGCGGGACGGTGGCGAAAGCTTCGGCCCAGGCTTCGTCGTGCAGCACGTCCTCTTCGACGAGTTGCCGGACCAGGCGTCGACGCAACCGTTGTGCCCGCATAAGCCCAGGGTAACGGGGTGAGCGGAACCACACCCGATGGTTGCAAGCAGGGTGCTTGCAATAGCTAGCACGCGAGCGTACTGTCGAGTAGGTCGCGAGGAGGTGACCGGATGACAGAACCCGGCGGAGCACAGCGCCCCATGGACAAGGTCGCGGACATCGCCTCCGACATCGGCGAGTACATCCGCCAGCAGCGCAGTTCCGCGAAGATTTCGCTGCGCCAGCTGTCGAAACTCGCCGGAGTGTCCAATCCGTACCTGAGCCAGATCGAGCGCGGGGTCCGCAAACCCAGCGCGGAGATCCTGCAGCAGATCGCCAAAGGGCTGCGGATCTCGGCCGAAGCGTTGTACGTGCAGGCCGGGATTCTCGACCTGCCGACCGGCGGCCCGGTCGGCGACGCGATCCGCGCCGACGCCGAGCTGACCGAACGGCAGAAGCAGGTCCTGCTCGACGTCTACGAGTCCTTCCGGCGCGAAAACGCCGCCGCGAGCACCACCGCACCGAAGACCACCCAAGAGACCACTGAGGAGTCGGCATGACCACGCCCAAGACCGAGGACGTCCGCAAGGCCGTCAACACCGCGCTCGACCAGGTCCGCACCCCGCTGCTCGCCGCGCTCGGCGCCGGCAACCTGGCCAGCCAGGCCGTGACCGACGCGGTCGCCAAGGCCCGCGCCAACGTCACCAAGAACACCGAGGCCGCGCGCAAGGGCTTCGAGGAGCTGCCGACCGACGTCGAGAGCCTCCGCGAGAAGCTCGACCCGGCCGAGCTGCGCAAGGCCATCGACGAGTACACCGAGGCCGCGCTGAAGCTGTACAACAAGCTGGCCGAGTCCGGCGAGCAGGCGTGGGACAAGATCGCCGCTCAGCCGCAGGTCAAGAAGGCGCTCGAGCAGCTGGACGACGCGCTGACCGCCGCCCAGGAGCGCGTCGACGGCCTGACCGAGGAGACCCGCGAGCGCGTCGACGGCGTGCTTTCGAAGGTCACCAAGCGCACCCGTTCCGCTGGTGAGAAGGCCGCCCGCAAGGTGACTGAGGTGGCCGGCGAGACCGCAGACGCGGTTGAGGAAATCGGCGAGAACGTCGCGCACGAGACCCGGTCGGTGGCCCGCAAGGCTGCTAACCGCACCTCGCCGAAGACCGCTACGCCTGCCCGTCGCACCACGACCAGCAGCACGGCCACGGCGAACGCCAAGAAGCCGGCTGCGCCGAAGACGGAGAAGTGACGGTCGCGCTTACTTGCGCCGCATTGCACTGACGGCGGTTCGGGCGCTTCGGCGTTGGAATCGTTGGGGTGACTCGGTTTGCGCCGGAGTCGCCGAGGGCGAGAATTGAAGATCGAGGGGTCGCACGGCGGCCGGACCGAGGGTTGGTCCGGCCGCCGTGTGCTGTGTTGGGGGCTTTTCGGCTGAGGCGTCGGGGGTTGGCGCGTTGGGGCCATGGGGTGGTGGGGCCATGGGGTGGTGGCCGGTCTTGGGTTGGGCCTAATTCGGCGGGATTCGGTGGGTGCGGCCTGGCTGGCGGGCGTGGCTGGGTTCGGCCTAAGTTTCGGCGAGTCTTGTTGGGTTCGGCCTAGCTTGGGCGAGTTTCGTTCGGCCGGACCTAGGTTGGGGCAGCTTCGTTGGGCCCGACCTAGGTTGGGCGTGCGTGGTTAGGTTCGACCTAGGTTGACCGAGTTTCGTTGGGTCGGGCCTAGTCAGCGCGAGCGTCGTTGGGCCCGACCTAAGTTCGTGGCGAAGCGGGTGGGTTCGGCCTAGTCCCAGCAAAGGGCCGGGTTCGAGTCGCGTCGCGGCAGGGGGCCAAGGTCGCCAGAAGTGACCGTTGTCACCTCAGTCGCCACCGCGGCGGTCGACCATGGTTAACCCGCTCAACCTGACCTTGACCAGCAGTCACGTCGCGGCATCGGGGTTCGGGGGAGCGGGCGGCGTGGGCGGTTTGCCGTAAGCTGACGTCGTGCTGGTTGCCGAATGGATCCTCTGGGTCATCCACTGGGGCAGCGCCTTGGTCGGGCTCTTCGCCTTCGTTCACGCGCTGCTCCAGCGAGCTGACGCGTACTCGGCGGCCGATCGCAAGACCAAGCCGATCTGGATGTTGATCACCGGCGGGGCCACGCTCGCGCTGGTGCTGTTCCAGATCCAAGGGCCCGGGTTCATCTTCTGGGTGCCCGCGATGGCCGCGGCGCTCGTCTACATCGTCGACGTGCGGCCGAAGCTCATCGAGGTCCAGCGGGGCCACCGCAACTGGTGACCGGGGCCCCGGGCCGATTACATTCGGGTCGGTGACCACCTGGACTATCGCCGGAAGCCTCACCGTCGTTCCCGCGCCGACCCGTACTGACCTGCTCGCCGAACCCGTCGCCAAGGCACTGGCCGCGATGCCCGCGCCGGACGCGGTCGGCGTCACCGAGATCGATCCGGAACTCGCCGACACCGCCGCGTTTTGCGAGGCGTACGGGTCGCCGTTGACGGCCTCCGCGAACTGTGTCGTCGTCGCGGGCAAGCGCGCGGGCGAGGTTCGGTTCGCCGCGGCGCTTGTGCTCGCGACTACCCGCGCCGACGTCAACGGCGTCATCAAGCGTCGCCTCGACGTGCGCAAGGCGTCTTTCGCGCCGATGGACGAGGCCGTTTCCCTCACTGGCATGGAGTACGGCGGCATCACGCCCGTCGGGCTGCCCGCCGACTGGCCGATCCTCATCGACCAGGCCGTCGCGGACGCGCCGGAACTGGTGATCGGCAGCGGAATCCGCGGCAGCAAGCTCCTGATTTCCGGTTCGGCCCTCGCGGGGCTGCCGAACGCCGAGGTCATCGACGGGCTCGCGCGCTGAACTGTCCATAATGGACGAATCGACAGTGGTCGACCCGGCAGCGCTTGAAGCGCTTAGACAACAGCGCGACGCGATGCTGGCCGCGCTGGACAAACTCGAACCGGCCACGGTCGGCCCGGCAGTCCTCGACGCGCTTAAGCGGCAGCGCGAGGCGATGCTGGCCGCGCTCGACAACGACAGTCCGATCTACGGCGTCAACACCGGGATGGGGCGGCTCGCCGGAACTCGGCTCACCAGTGAGCAGCAGGCCGACCACCAGCGCAATCTTCTCGTCGGCCGGGCAGTGGGCGGGCCGCCGTGGTTGTCGCCGGAGTTGACCCGTGCGTTGCTGCGCATGCGATTGCGCGGGTTTCTCCGCGGTGACGCGGCGGTCAGCCCCGAGCTGGTCACCTTCCTCGCCGACCGAATCAACGACGGGTTCCTTCCCGCCGTCCCGCGCGACAGCCTCGGCAGCGCGGGCGAGATCATCCCGCTGGCGCACGCGTTCCAGACCTTCGTCGGGCTCGGCACGGTCATCGAGGACGGCATCGAAGTTCCGGCGGCGGAGGCGCTGCACGGACGTGGGGTGAAGCCGTTCGTACTCGGACCGAAGGAAGGGGCGAGCCTGATCCAAGGTTCGCCGCTGGCCGAGGCGTACGCGTGGGTCTGCGGCGAAAGAGCACGTCGGCTGCTTGATTGGCAGACGGTCTGCGCGGCGATCACCGTGGACGTTCTTGGTGCGCCGCAAGCGATCTACCGCGGCACTCGCATTGAGAAACTCATCGAAGGGGCCGCCGCGAAAAAGGGAGTCGTGCAGGCGCCGATCTCGGTGCGAGTCGGGCCGAAGGTGCTCGAATACGTCAGTCGGACGGTCGAGGAACTGCGGGAAACCCTGCAGCAGTCCTGGGAAACTCCAGCGGACTCACCTGCCTTCGCGAACGGCGAGTTCGTCCCGACGACCGGCTATCACGCAGCCGCGCTGGGCCTCCGAATGGATACAGCGAAGGCAGCGCTCATCCACGCGGCCGAGGTCTCGGTACAGCGACTGCACCGCCTCCTCGACCCGCAGTTCAGCAGTCTCCCGCCGCAGCTAGCGGTGGATCCTGGCCCACAGGCCGGACTCACGCCACTGCACAAACGCGCGGCGGGCGAGCTGCACGCGATGCGACGGCTGGCCGCACCGGCGACGCTCGGGTCGATCGACACTTCCGCTGGTCAGGAGGACGTGCAAGCGTTTGCCAGCAAGGCCGGCGCCGAACTCGAGACCGTCCTCGAACGCTTCTTCGCCATCACCGCGTGCGAGCTGATCGCCGGACGGCAGGCGCGGTACCTCGACGGCAAGCCAGGAGCGCCGAGGCTGGCCGACACCTACGCCTGGCTAGCGGCAAGGATCGAGCCGGTGGTGGTCGACCGGTCGCTGGGGCCGGAAATCGACCAGTTGGCCGCGGTGTGTCGTGAATGCCTATGCCGGTTAGAACCGGCATAGGCACTCACGAGTCCCGACGTGCCTGCTGGAGCGCGAGACCCCGAGGCGTAGCCAGTTTGGTCAGCAAAGCGAACAATCCCTCGCACACCAACGCCAGGACCACCACCGCCACACCGCCGCCGAAGATTTCGCCGTGGCCCTGCTCGCCGAGGGCGAAACCGTCCACGATGTAGCGGCCGAGACCGCCGCCGTCGTTGACGATCGCGCCGATGGCGACCGTCGCGATCAGTTGCAGGAACGCCACTCGCGCGGCGGCCACGATCACCGGCGACGCCAGCGGCAGTTCCACGCGCAGCATGATCTGCCATTCGCGATACCCGGTGCCGCGCGCCGCGTCGACGACCTCCTGCTCCACCTGCACCACCCCGGCGTAGGTGTTGGTGAACAGCGGCGGCAGCGCCAGCGCGACGAGCGCGAGCAGCAGCGGCCAGAAGTCCGTGTTCGCGCCCCAGCGGCTGGCCAGGAACCAGAACAGGATGATCAGCCCGAAGCTCGGGATCGCGCGGCCGATGTTCACCGCGCTGCTGGCCAGGAACTGGCCGCGCCGGTAGTGCGCGAGCCACAGTGCGAACGGGACCGTCAGGACGATCGAGATCACCAGCGCCAGCGCGGAAAACCACAGATGCTGCACCGTCCGGAACGGAATCCCGGCCGGATCGGTCCAGCTCCAGCGGTTCGGGTCGGCGAGCCATTGGCTCAGCTGCGCGAAAAAGCTCATCGGACCGCCCTCCGCGCCCACGGGGCCAGCGCGCGTTCGCTCAGCCACAGCAGCAAATCGACGAGTACGGCCAGCGCGATCGACAGCACGATGCCGACGATGATCGGGCTCGGGTTGGGGATCGGCGTCTGGATGCCGGCGCGGATGAAGTAGCCGAGCCCGCCCTTGCCGAGCAGCGACGTGACGGTGACCAGGCCGATCGTCGTCACCGCGGCCACCCGCAGCCCGGCGATCACCACCGGCAGCGCGAGCGGCAGTTCCACCTGCCACAACAGCCGACGCGGCGTGAAGCCCATCCCGACCGCGGCCTCGCGCACCTCGGTCGGCACCTGCTGCACGCCGGTCACGATGTTGCGGATCAGGATCAGCAGCGTGTACGTGGCCAGCGGGATCACCGACGTCGCGAAGGAGAACCCGAGCAACGGAACCAGCAGTGCGAACGCGCCCAGGCTCGGGATCACGTAGAGCGCGCCCGCGGCGCCCACGACGAACGGATAGAACCAGCGGTAGCGCAGGCACAGCGTGGCCAGCGCGAGCGACAGCACGAGACCGACGCCGAGCGCGGTCGCGGTGAGGGCGATGTGCTCGCCGAGCCGCTGAAGAATCGCGTCAGCGTTGCGTTCGACCCACCGCCATTCGAAGAGGGGACGACTGCTGTCGGCCAGCAGCGGGGTTACGGACGCGTGCACGGCGCGACCTTACCCCGATCGAGCGACAATATTCCGGCCCTTGAGATTCCGTGGCGAGGATTCCTAACCAGTGGTTTCTGTCGGGGGTCGCGGTTAGGGTCCATTCCCACAAACGAGTGAACTGAGGAGTGTGGGGACACGTGCGCTGGACCCGGAACATCCGAGTGGCCGCGCTGGTGGCGACGGCCGCGCTCGGCTTGACCGCGTGCGGTGGGGGAAGCGACCAGCCGGCCGCGCCGAGCAAGGGCGGCGCTCCGATCGTCGTCGCCTCGTTCAACTTCACCGACAGCCAGATCCTGGCCGAGATCTACGCGGGCGCGCTGGAGGCCAAGGGCTATCCGGTCACCCGGAAGCTGAACCTCGGCTCGCGGGAGCTGGTCTACCCGTCGCTCAAATCCGGCGAACTGCAGTTCCTGCCGGAGTACCAGGGCGCGGCGATCACGACCGGCTTCGGCAAGGAGGCCACGAAGGACGCCAAGGCCGAGCACGACCAGCTGGAGAAGCTGTTCGCGCCCGAAGGCGTCGGCCTGCTGAACTACGCGGCCGCCGAGGACAAGAACACCTACATCATGAAGGCCGACGTCGCGAAGTCGAAGGGCATCACGTCGATCAGCGACCTGAAGAAGCTCGACAAGGTCGTCATGGCCGGGCCGCCGGAGTGCGAGAAGCGGCTGCCGTGCTTCAAGGGCTTCAAGGACGTCTACAAGCTGACCAACGCGACCTTCCAGACCGTGCAGGAGGCCGGGCCGCGCGTGCAGCAGCTCAACTCCGGCGCGGTCACGGTGATCCCGGTCGACTCGGTCAGCCCGCTGGTCGGCGACTCGCAGTACGTCGCGCTCAAGGACGACCTCACCATCGTGCCCACCGAGAACGTGGTGCCCGCGGTGAACAAGAAGGTGCTCGACGAACGCGGCACGGACTTCGCGACGGTCGTCAACGCGGTCAGCGCGAAGCTCACCACGGACGGCATGCGCGAGCTGAACAAGCGGGTCGACGCGGACGGCGAGCCCGCCGCCGACGTCGCCAAGGACTGGCTGAAGCAGCAGGGCCTGTCCTGACGCTCTCCGGGAGTGGCGGGTGCGTACCGCCACTCCCGGGGTTTCCGCGCGTGTGCGAAGGTGACTGCGGCGGAAACCGAGGAGAGCAGGGGAAACGACATGGGCAAGGTCACGGCCACCGCGGAGCGCACGATCGACGCGCCGGTGGAACGCGTGCGTGAGCTGGTCGCGGACTACGCCGAGACCCGGCCGAAGCTGCTCACCGAGCACTACCGCGACTACGAGGTCAGCGAAGGCGGCGTCGGCGCCGGCACGAAGGCCAGCTGGAAGCTGCAGGCCACGTCCAAGCGCGTGCGCGACGTCGCGGCCACGGTGACTGAGCCGTCGCCGGGCACCTTCGTCGAGACCGACGCGAACTCCAGCATGGTCACCACCTGGACCGTCACCGCCTCCGGCGAGCGTTCGCTGGTCCGCATCGAGACCAGCTGGGACGGCGCGGGCGGCGTCGGCGGCTTCTTCGAGAAGACCTTCGCGCCGGGCGGGCTGAAGAAGATCTACGACGGCGTTCTCGGCAAGCTCGCGGAGATCGTGTAGCGCTTGCCACAGCTCCGGGGACAATCGGAATGCGCGCCCCGGTTGCTCCGTTGGCCGGATAGACGGGGCGTGCGCCCCGCTTCATTCCAGCTTGAACGAAACGGAGTTCGACGGTGAACGCACCCACAGCGCCCGACACAGCGACCGAGGTCCGGCTCGCGGCCCGTCCGCACGGCGTCCCGACCATGGACAATTTCGACATCGTCGAGACCGACGTGCCGAAGCCGGGTCCGGGGCAGATCCTGGTGCGCAACGTGGTGATGAGCGTCGACCCGGCGATGCGCGGCCGGATGAACGACGTGAAGTCCTACTCGCCGCCGTTCGTGGTGGGCGAGGCCATGCAGGGCGGCGCGGTCGGCGAGGTCATCGAGTCCACTGTGGACGACTTCGCGCCCGGCGATCACGTGCTGCACCAGGCGGGCTGGCGCACGCACGCCGTGCTCGACGCCAAGCGAGCGGTCAAAGTGGACGATTCCGTCGCGCCGCTTTCGACCTACCTCGGCGTGCTCGGCATGCCGGGCCTCACCGCGTATGCCGGACTGCTGGTGAGCGCGGAATTCAAGCCCGGCGACACGGTTTTCGTCTCCGGCGCGGCCGGTGCGGTCGGCTCGCTCGTCGGACAGCTGGCGCGGCTCAAGGGCGCCAAGCGCGTGATCGGCAGCGCGGGTTCGGCGGAGAAGGTCCGCTACCTCACCGAAGAGCTCGGCTTCGACGCCGCCTTCAACTACAAGGACGGACCGGTCGCCGAGCAGCTCGCCGCGGCCGCGCCCGAAGGCATCGACGTCTACTTCGACAACGTCGGCGGCGAGCACCTCGAAGCCGCGATCGCGTCGATGAACCTGCACGGCCGGATCGCCATCTGCGGCATGATCTCCCAGTACAACGCCACCGAGCCGACGCCCGCGCCGCGCAACCTGGTGCAGCTCATCGCGAAGCGGATCACCATGCGCGGCCTGCTCGTGCTGGACCACTGGCACCTGATGCAGGAGTTCGTGGCCGAGGTCGCGCCGCTCGTCGCGTCCGGCGAGATCAAGTACTCGGAGACCTTTGTGGACGGTATCCGCAACGCTCCGGAGGCGTTCCTCGGTCTGCTCAGCGGGGCCAACACCGGCAAGATGCTGGTGCGCCTCAGTTCCTGACGATCGCGTCAGCCAGCTCGGGCATCGTCGCCGCCGTGTAGGTGGCGGCGGGCAGCCCGGGCAGCGGATGGACTCCGGGACGCGCGAGCAGCGCGGTCCGGAGTCCGGCGGCTTGGGCCCCGGCGATGTCCCAGCCGTGCGCGGCGACCATCACCGCCTGGCCGGGTTCGACAGCGAAGGCGCGCAGCACCTGGTGGTACGGCTCTGGCGCCGGCTTCAGCCGGCTGACTTGCTGTGCGGAGAAGATCCGGTCGAATTTCGTTGCCAGGCCAGCGTTTTGCAGCTGCGCTTCGGCCGTGGCGAGCGGCGAGTTCGTGAGGGCGACGACCTGATGTCCGGCCTGGCGCAAGCGGTCCAGGCCGGGTACGACGTCGGCGTGCGCGGGCAGAGAGCGCAGGCCGTCGCCGACCTTCACCAGTTCGGCGTCGGTCAGTTCGTGGCCGTGCCGCGCGCACACGGCGGCCGCGGATTCCCCGGCGATCTGCGCGAAATCGCGGTACTGGCCGGCCGCGGTCACCGTGAGCACGGTGTGGATCGCGAGGGTGAACCATTCCTGCCGCGCCGCTGGGTCTCCGGTGAACTGGGTGAACAGCGGGTCGAGCGCGGTCAGGTCGAGCAGCGTCTCGTTGACGTCGAACACGCAAAGCATCGCGCCTCCTGCCGGTGAACCGCTTGCGTACCAGGGTCCTCCGTCAGTCGCGGGCTAGGCAAGCGCGGTGATCAGTTCGGTGAGAACTCCCTGCCAATGGCGGCGCTGCTGCTCCCGTTCGGCGGCGTTGGCCAGCCGTTCCTGGTGAATCCGGAGCATCGCTTTGCCGGGACCGCTGGCGCGCACCGCCAACTGCAGGGTCGTTTCGTGCGCCCAGCCGGCCGGTTGCCAGGTGAGCCGGATCCGGTCCATTTCGCGGAAACTGCGCGTCTCGCCGCGGATTCCGTCGGCGGTCTCGTATCCGACGCCGGGTTCGGGTTGGACAGTCACGCCCTCGCCGAGCCAGATCGCCACGCCTTCCGGCGAGGTGATGAAGTCCCACACCTCTTCGGCGGAGCGCCCGATCGTCTTCGAGACACCGATCTGCCAGCCCGCGTCCTTGGTCTGCCCGACGCTCATCGGGTCACCGCCGCGATCGCGCTGACCTCGACGAGCGCGCCCGGCACGGCCAGCCCGGCCACCCGCTGGACAGTCACCGGCGGCGTCGCGCCCGCCAGCGCCGCGGCGGCGGCCGGATAAGCCTTGGCGAGATCGACGTCCGCGACCAGCAGGATGTTCAGCATCACCACATCCTGAACGGTCGCGCCCCCGGCGGCCAGTGCCGTTTTCAGGTTGGCCATCACCTGCTCGACCTGTGCGGCGACGTCGGATCCGCCGACGATCCTGCCCTCAGCGTCGACGGCGTTCTGGCCGCCGACGTACACCGTGGTCGCGCCCGGCGGGACCACGGCGACCTGGGCGAAGGCGGGGGACTGGACGAGCCCTTCGGGGCGGAGCAGCTGTGTCATGAGACGAGTATGACCAGATACCCGGTCAGATACTGTCCTAGTTTTGCGCGAGAATCGAACTATGACCACCACGAGCCGTCGCCTGGAGACGCTGGCCCTGCTGCAGGCGCGCCCCGGCATCTCCGCTACCGACCTCGCGGCCCGGCTCGGCGTCACCGAGCGCACCACGCGGCGCGACATCGCTCAGCTGCGCGAACTCGGCTACCGCATCGACGGCGAACCGGGCCGGGTCGGCGGCTACCGGCTCGCGCACGGCACCGCGATGCCGCCGCTGTTGCTCGACGCGGACGAGGTCGCCGCCGTTTCGCTCGGTCTGCAGACGGCGGTCGCGGTCGACGGGCTGGAAACCGCCACGGTGACCGCGCTGGCCAAGCTGACCCAGGTGGTCCCGACGCGCTGGCAGACCCGGCTCGCCGCGCTGGCGGACGTGGAATCGTTGCCGGGAAAGCCTTTCCGGCGCGCGGCGCGGGACATTCTGATGCCGCTCGCGTTGGCTTGCCGGGCTGGCGAAGCGATCCGGATCCGGCATCGAGCCATGGACGCGCCGTCGGCGAAACCGGTTGACGTGCAACCGCATCGGCTTATCACCGTCCGGCGGCAGTGGTACCTCGTCGCTTGCCCGCGCGGGGCAAGCGAATGGAAAACCTTTGCGGTAGATCGGATCGAGGCGGTTCAGCCGCTCGGGATCCAGCTGCCCGCGCCGGAACCACCGTCCACAGTGGCCGATCTGATCACGGACGCGGGCTGGCGGCATCGCGTCCGGGTGCAGGTGCACACGTCTGCGGAGCTGGTCCGGGAACTCGTCGACCCAAGTGTGGCGACGGTGGTCGAGGACGGCGACGAATGCGAACTCCGCTTCGGCACCGACGATCTCGACTGGGCCGCACGCTGGCTGGCTTACCTGGACGTGGATTTCGACGTCCTGGAACCGTCCGCGCTCACCGATCGCTTGCACGCCTTCGGTTCTTGGCTGGCCGCCCGCTACGTCACCACTCCGCCGGACTGATTTCCGGATTCCCCGCGCGGTAAGCCTCGACCACGATCCGCGCCGCCCGCCGGGACTTGGCGACGACCTGCTCCGTCGGATAGCCGAGCCATTGGTAGACGCCGTTGAGGTAGAAATCGCCGTAGCCGTAGGCCTGGGTGTGGAGCTGCTCCATCAGTTCCAGCGCGATTGCCGGGTCCGGCGCGATCGCGAGGCAGCGCAGCAGCGACGCGTCGATCAGTTCGCGGCGGGCCTCGTGGAGTTCGACGTATTGCGCGTCGGCCAGTTCCGAGGCGAAGAAGACATGCAGCCCGATCCGGGTGTCGATCAGGTACCGAGTGTGCGCGGCAGCGACGGCGGCCAACGCGGCACCGTCGTCGGTCTCGGCGGCGGCTGCTTCCTCGGCGAGCTCACGAAGCTGACGCGCCGCGACCGTCCCGACCGCGGCCAGCAACGCCGCGCGATCCGGGAAGTGCCGGTACGGCGCGGCGGCGGAGACCTTCGCCCGTCGGGCGGCTTCAGCGACCGAGAAGCCAGTGACTCCGTTTTCCGCGATCAGGTCGAGCGAGACGCGCACGAGCTCGGCGCGCAGATTGCGGTGGTGGTACTGCGCCGCCATGCCGTGTGTCACACCCGATCGTCGTCGCACCGAGGAATAAGCCGAGGCCCACGCTAGTCTATGTAAGAGGGTTCTTACATCGAATTCGTCCCGGACCGGACGGGACACCCAGGAGGGCTTCATGACCACGACCACCTCCGCCATCGCCGCCGCGGCGCCGGGCGGACCGCTCGCCCCGACGACGATCGAGCGCCGCGACCTGCGGCCGGACGACGTGCTGATCGACATCGCCTACGCGGGCATCTGCCACAGCGACCTGCACCAGGTCCACCAGGACTGGGGAACCGCGATCTTCCCGATGGTCCCGGGCCACGAGATCGCCGGCGTCGTCGCCGCGGTTGGCTCGGCCGTCACGAAGTACCAGGTCGGCGACCGGGTCGGAGTCGGCTGCATGGTCGATTCCTGCGGCGAATGCGAGTACTGCCGCGCCGGCTCCGAGCAGTTCTGCGTCAAGGGCAACGTGCAGACGTACAACGGGGTCGGTTTCGACGGCGAGAACACCTACGGCGGCTACAGCCAGCAGATCGTCGTGAAGGACGCCTTCGTCTGCCGCATCCCGGAAGGCATTTCCCTCGACGTCGCCGCGCCGCTGCTGTGCGCGGGCATCACCACGTACTCGCCGCTGCGCCGGTGGGGCGCGGGACCGGGCAAGAAGGTCGCCGTCGTCGGGCTCGGCGGGCTCGGGCACATGGCGGTCAAGCTGGCCGTCGCGATGGGCGCGGACGTCACCGTGCTCAGCCAGAGCCTCAAGAAGCAGGAAGACGGGCTTCGCCTCGGCGCGAAGGACTACTACGCGACCAGCGACGAGTCGACCTTCGAGACGCTCGCCGGGCAGTTCGACGTCATCCTCAACACCGTTTCGGCGAAGCTGCCGGTCGACGCCTACCTCAGCCTGCTGCGCGTCGGCGGCGCGATGGTGAACGTCGGCGCGCCGGGGGAACCGTTGGAGTACAACGTCTTCTCCCTGCTCGGCGGCAACCGCGTGCTCGCCGGTTCGATGATCGGCGGCATCGCGGAAACCCAGGAGATGCTGGACTTCTGCGCCGAGCACGGCGTCGGCGCGGAGATCGAGACGATCAGCGCGGACCAGGTGAACGAGGCGTACGCGCGGGTCGAGAACAGCGACGTGCGCTACCGGTTCGTGATCGACACCTCGACGATCGGCTGACCCCTCGCCGACCGCGCCCCAATGCCACATTGGGTGCATGTGGCGCACCCAATGTGGCGTTCGGTGCGCTCAACGCACCCAATGCCACATTGGGGCGCGTCAGAGCACCATGGTGCGGTTGCCGTGCACCAGGACGCGCCCCTCAAGGTGCCAGCGCAGGCCGCGGGCGAGCGTCACCTTCTCGATGTCGCGGCCCTTGCGCACCATGTCCTGCACCGAATCGCCGTGGTCGACGCGGATCACGTCCTGTTCGATGATCGGCCCGGCGTCCAGATCCGCGGTGACGTAGTGGCAGGTCGCGCCGACGAGCTTCACACCGCGCGTGTGCGCCTGGTGATACGGCTTCGCGCCGATGAACGACGGCAGGAAGCTGTGGTGGATGTTCAGCGCGCGCCCGGCCCACGCCGCGCACAGGTCCGCGGGCAGCACCTGCATGAACCGCGCCAGCACGATCGCGTGCGGGTCGTGTGCGTCGACCAGTTCGCGGACCTTGGCGAACGCGGCCGCCTTGCCGTCGGGATCGCCCGCCGGGAACGGCACGTGGTGGAACGGGATTCCGTGTGCGCGGGTGATGTCCGCGAGCGAATCGTGGTTGCCGATCACCGCCGCGATGTCGACGTCCAGCTCTCCGGAGGCGACCCGGCCGAGCAGGTCGTACAGGCAGTGCCCGGCCTTCGACACCAGCACCACCGCGCGCGGGCGCTCGCCGGTGTCGCGCACCTGCCAGCTCGACTCGGCGGACAGTTCGTCCGCCACCTCGGCGAACCGCTCGCGCAATCCCGCGGCGTCGAAGGGCAGCGAATCGGCGCGCACGACCTGGCGGGTGAAGAACCAGCCCGAGTCGGGGTCGGTGTGGTACGCCGCCTCGGCGATCATTCCTCCGTGGTCGGCGAGGAAGCCCGAGATGCGGGCGATGATGCCGGTGCGGTCGGGGCAGCCGAAGGTGAGCACGTAACGCTGAGGATCTGACACGCGCCCATTCTCACCGGCCGCTGGTCAGGGCGCTGCGAGGGGCTCCAGAAGGGTGGCGTCGCCGACTTTCTCCGCGTGGTTCGGGCGGCCCCAGAGCGCGCGGTAGACGTCGTCGGCGGGGCCGGTGAGCGTGACGTCCGGGACGCCTTCGCCCAGCGTCGGCGGCTGATCGACGTGCAGCAGAACAGTCCACGTCCGCGTGTCAGTGCTGACCTGGACGATCCCGCTGCGGCCGCTCGGCTGGGCGCGGCGCGGGGTCAGGAAGGCGAGGAACTCGTCGATGCCGTCCTCGGCGAATTCCGTGCGGTACTGGGTGGCCGGCGGCGTGGGCAGGGCGCTTTCCGCGTCGAGCCGGTGGATGGCGAACTCGTGCGCGAGCCGGCGCGTCCAGTCTCCGACGGTGACCGGGCCGCCGCGCGGGAACGGCGACCGCAGCGGGGTGTCCGCCGGGCGGCGCAGGCCTTCGCGGACGGCCATGCGTTCGCCGTCCAAGCAGCCGAGTGCGTCTTCCCAGGTGGCCGCGGTCGGCGGCTCAGCTTTCCGGTCGGTGATCGCAGCGACCGTGTACGAGAGCACCGTCGTCAGGTGCGTCACCAGGTCCTGCACTGTCCATTTCGGACAGTTCCGGACGGGCGCGGCCGGGCCCGCTGCGAGCGTCGCGGCTTTGATCCGGTCGGCGTGAATGTCGATCGCTTCCAGCAGACGTGGCGCGTCCATGCACTGACCGTAGCCTGCGCACGCGCACCCGTCGGCCGAATTCGATGAGCGTGACCAGCAGCAGGCCGAGCAGGAACGACAGCAGCAGGCCGTAAACCGGACGGTCGGCGAACGCGGTGCCGCCGGCGAGCCCGATCAGCGCGCTGTACACCGACCACAGCGCCGCGCCGAGGGCGTCGAGCGGCACGAACCGGCGCAGCGGGTAGCCGAGGCTGCCGTTCGCCAGCGCGCTCGCGACGCGGCCGCCAGGCAGGTAGCGCGCGGCGATGATCAGCAGCGGCGCTTGCCGGCGGACTTGGTCGCGGGCCCATTCGTAGCGTTGCCGTCCGGCCGGTCCGCGCTGCAGCCAGGCGACGGCGCGCGGTCCGGCGGCGCGGCCCACGGCGTAGCCGAGACAGTCGCCCGCCCACGCGCCCGCGGCGGAGACGACCACCAGCAGCGCGAGCCTGCCGACGTCCGGTCCGATCAGGACGGCCACGGTCACCACGGTCGTTTCGCTCGGCATGAACGGGAGCAGCGCGTCCAGTCCGGCGATCGCGAACACGAGCACCCACAGCCAGGGCGAGCCGAGGGTGCCCCGGATCAGCTCGGTGACGTGTTCCAGCAGTTCCACCCGCTCATCGTCAGCACTGAAGGTCACCAAGGGATGACCCAGCGGGGTGCGGGTGGTGAACAGGTGGGTTCAGCGCGGCGCGACGCTTTCCCAGGCCACGGTCAGTTCGCCGAGCCTGCGCCGGTCCGGATTGCCGAAAACAGGCCAGCCGCGGTCGGCGAGCATGGCGACGGTGGTGGTCCAGCGGGCGCGCACGCCGAACGAGCGGTGCGGGGCGGCGGCTGCCCAGCATTCGTCCAATGTGGACATGAGGGCGTGCACGCGTTCGCCGGGAACGTTGCGGTGAATGAGGATCTTCGGCAGCCGTTCGGCCACTGTGGACGGACGGTCGAGTTCGGCGAGGCGGAGCGACAGGGTGAGCGTGCGCGGGCCGTCGGCTCCGACCACGACCCACGTGACCAGTCTGCCGATCTCGTCGCAGGTGCCCTCGACGAGCAGGCCGTCCGGCGGCATCGCGTCGAGCATCAGCTGCCACGCGCCGGGGACCTCGTCCTCGGCGTACTGCCGGAGCACGTTGAACGCGCGCACCAGGACCGGCCGCGTCCCGGCGAGTTCGAAGCCGCCGCGCCGGAAGTCGAGCCGGGGCGGATCGGCGGCGGGCTGAGCGGCGGCGACGCGTTCCGGATCGAGTTCCAGCCCGAGCACCCGGACGTCCGGTCGCACGCGCGCCAGCCAGCGAGCCAGTTCGACCGTCGTGACCGGCGACGCTCCGTAGCCGAGATCGACGACAAGGGGACTTTCGCCCCGCCGCAGCAGCCGGGTGACGGCCGGGTCGCTCGCGAGCCAGCGGTCGACCCGGCGCAACCGGTTGGGATTGGTGGTGCCCCTGGTCGGGGCGCCCACCGGGGTCAGGCGTGCTCGGCCAGCCACTGCGCGGTGAACTCGTCCTCATTCCGCAGCAGGTTGACCACCTGCTCGGAGACGAACTCCTCGATCCGGCCGCCGAAGAGGGGGATCCGCACGACAACCTCGCCCGAGGTGCGGAGGAGGACTTTGCCGTCCTTTGGGGTGAGGTAGGTGGAGGCGCCGATTTCGCCTGGCACGCCGCCGACGCTGACGTCGGATCGGCCGGTGTACTCGTCGCCGGACCGCTTCCAGGTCTGGGCGCGGTTGACGATGATGTCGCCTTTGTGCAGGGCTCGGACGGCTTGGGGGAGTTTGGCCGCCTTGATGCCGTGCTGGAGTTCGTAGCGGACGGAGTCGCCTTCGGCGGTGTAGGCGAGGAGTTTGGCGTCGTCACCGCCTAGCGCTTCGAGGCGGGCGCGGAGGGCTTCTTCTCCGGCTACCGCGGCGAAGACGTCCGCCAGCGAGCCGTCGAACTCGCCGCGGTGTTCGATCCGGGATCCCATGAAACGGACAGTACCGGGCTGATGCGGCGGTCAGCGGCAGCAGCGCGGATTAGCGGTGGGCGCCGTCGGCGCCAGCGAGAATTCTCGGTAGCGTCAGTCGCCGTGGACATCGCTGAAACGCCTGGTCCGGCTCGCCTCGCCGAGTACACGACCCTCCGCCTCGGCGGGCCGGTGCGCCGGTTCGTCACCGCGACCACCGCCGCGGAACTCGTCTCCGCCGTGCGCGACGCCGACGACGCGGGCGAGCCCGTCCTGCTGCTCGGCGGCGGCTCGAATCTCGTGGTCGGCGACGAAGGCTTCGACGGCACCCTCGTGCGGATCGCCAACACCGGCTGGACCCGCGACGGCGACATCGTCGAGGTAGCCGCCGGGCAGGAGTGGGACGCGTTCGTCGCCGCGCTGGTCGACAACGGCCTTGGCGGGCTCGAATGCCTCTCGGGGATCCCGGGATCGGTGGGAGCGACGCCGATTCAGAACGTCGGGGCGTACGGCGGCGAGGTGGCCGAGTCGATCGTCTCCGTCGAGTTGTACGACCGGGCGGCGAAAGAGGTTCGCACGGTCAAGGCCGACGAGCTTGGCTTCGCCTACCGCACCAGTGTCCTCAAAGGCACCGACCGCGGCGTCGTGCTGAGCGTGCGGTTCCGGATCGATCCGAGTGGGCAGTCCGCGCCTATCCGGTACGCCGAGTTGGCGCGCACGCTGGGTGTCGAGATCGATGCGAAAGTCCCCGCCGCGCAGGCTCGGGACGCGGTGCTCGGGCTGCGGCGTGGCAAGGGCATGGTGCTCGACCCGGCCGATCACGACACCTGGAGCGCGGGGTCGTTCTTCACCAATCCGATCGTTCCCGAAGCGGAAGTGCCAAAGATCCTCGAGCGGATCGCGGAGTCGACTGAGGGCAAGATCCCGCAGTACCCGGCCAGCGGCGGGGTGAAGTTGTCCGCCGCGTGGCTGATCGAGCGGGCGGGATTCGGCAAGGGGTACCCCGGGCCTGGCGGGCGGGTTTCGCTGTCCACCAAGCACACTCTCGCGCTCACCAATCGCGGCGAGGCCAGTACGAGCGATCTGCTTGGCCTAGCTCGTGAGGTCCGCGACGGGGTCGAAGAGCGGTTCGGGGTGCGGCTGCGACCGGAACCACTGCTGATCAACTGTTCGCTCTGAGCCCAGCGGGGTAACCCGGGTGAGCCAGGTGACAGGAAATCGGCAGCAACCGGGCGCCGGGTGAAACGTCTTGCGGGATGGAGAGGAATTTCCGGTTCGCAGGTAACGTCGAAGCGCTCACCGGCGCTGATGTGCGTGGGAGATGCCGGTGCGGGGGACAAGTGGAGGTAAGACCGTGATCGAGCGCCGTACGGTGTTCAAGGCCGTTCTCGCGACCGGCGCGGCGGCGCTGGCCGCCGCGTGCTCGGGCGGCAGCAACGACGGCACCGCGTCGCCGCAGGGCGGGAGCGGCGACAACGGCGGCAAGCCGGTCGCTCCGGTGGCGAAGCTCACCGCGACCCCGGCCGTCGGGGCCAAGGACGCCAGCGTGCGCGAACCGGTGGTGGTGAAGGTCACCGAAGGCAAGCTCACCGAGGTCAAGCTGACCAACGAGGGCGGCGACGAGATCAAGGGCGAGCTCGCCGCCGACGGCCTGTCCTGGACCAGCTCCGAACCGCTCGGCTACGGCAAGACCTACAACTACGCGGCCAAGGCGACCGGCACCGATCAGCGGCCCGCCGAGCTCAAGGGCTCGTTCGCGACGGTCAGCCCGGCCAAGACGGTGCGCGCCACGCTCAACCCGGGCGACGACGCCGAGGTCGGCGTCGCGATGCCGATCAGCGTGAAGTTCAACGGGGGCGCGCCGAAGGACCGGGCCGCGGTCGAGAAGGCGCTCAAGGTCAAGACCAGCAAGGACGTCGAGGGCTCGTGGGCCTGGATGTCGGCGAACCAGGTCGACTGGCGGCCCAAGGAGTACTGGCCGGCCAACACGAGCGTCGAGGTCGAGGCCAACCTGTACGGCGTGGACCTCGGCGGGGGCGTCTTCGTGAAATCGGACGTCAGCACCAAGTTCAAGATCGGCCGCAACCAGGTGGTCAAGATCCACACGCCGGACCATGTGATGAAGGTCTACCGCGGCGGTGCGGAGAGCGCGAGCTACCCGTGCTCCAACGGCCTCGACTCGGTTGTCGACCGCAACACCCCGAACGGCACCTTCATCATCATGTCGAAGGAGCCGCACGCGGTGTTCGACAACGCCCGCTACGGCTACACCAACGTCAACAAGAAGTGGGCCTGCCGGTTCTCCAACCACGGCGAGTTCATCCACGAGAACCAGGACAACGCGGCCGCGATCGGCAAGACCAACAACTCGCACGGCTGCGTCAACCTGCTCGAGGCGGACGCCAAGGCCTACTTCGACACGGCGATGATCGGCGACCCGGTCGAGGTCACCGGCTCGAAGCTGGGCAGCCCGACGAACTCCGACGTCAAGGACTGGTTCTACGACTGGTCGACCTGGAAGTCGCTCTCGGCCGCGAAGTGATCCACTGGCCGTCTGCTAACAAGTAGAAGTGAACACTGAGGTAACCGGGGCCGGCGGCGTGCGGATCGCACTGCGCGTCGAAGGCCCGGAGAACGCGCGTCCGATCGTCTTCGTGCACGGCTGGGCCCAGTCCGCCGCGGCCTGGTCCGCCCAGTTCGCCGACCCGGCGCTGAGCGGGCAGTTCCGGCTCGTCGCGATGGACCTGCGCGGGCACGGCGCGTCCGACGTCCCGGAGAGCGGCTACGACGATCCGGCGCAGTGGGCGGGCGACCTCGCCGCGGTGCTCGATTTCGCCGGTCCGGACGCGATCGTCGTCGGCTGGTCCTACGGCGGGCTGGTGATCACGGACTACCTGCGCGAGCACGGCACCGCACGGCTCGGTGGCATCGTGCTCGTGGGCGCGATCACCGAGATCGGCCGCAAGCGCGAAGGCGGCGCGACCGGGCCGATCATGCGGGCCGCGCTGCCCGCCGCGCTCTCGGACGACGCCGAGGTGGCGATCCCCGCGCTGGTCGAGTTCACCCGCGCGCAGGCCAGCGCAAAAGTGCCCGGTGGGTATGCGCAGGCGATGCTCGGCAGTTCGCTTTCGGTGCCGCCCGCGGTGCGCGGCGCGCTGTTCCGGCGGGACATCGGCAGTGGTGAGGTGCTTGCCGCGGTCGACAAGCCCGCGCTCGTGGTGCACGGATCGGCCGACGGGGTGGTGGATCCTTCGGCGGCAGAGTATTCGGCCGGGAAGATTCCGGGGGCCGTCCTGCGTTGGTTCGTTGAGGCCGGGCATCTGCCGTTCGTCGAGGAGCCGGAGGACTTCAACTCCGTGCTGCGGCGGTTCGCCGGGGACGCAGCAGCCGAGTAGCAGGAGTGACCAGGTGACCCTCAAGGGATTCATCGCTGAGCCGCGCCGGATCGCGGTCTTGTCCGTGCACACCTCCCCGCTCGAGCAGCCGGGCACCGGCGACGCGGGCGGGATGAACGTGTACGTCAGCCAGACCGCGCAGGAGATGGCGCGGCGCGGCATCGAGGTCGAGGTCTTCACCCGGGCGACCTCGTCCGACCAGCCGCCGCTGGCCGAGCTGGCGCCCGGCGTGACGGTGCGGCACGTGCCGGCCGGGCCGTTCGAGCCGCTGGCGCGCGACGAGCTGCCCGCGCAGCTGTGCGCGTTCACCTCGGGCGTGCTGCGCGCGGAGGCGTTCCACGAGCCGGGGTACTACGACCTGATCCATTCGCACTACTGGCTGTCGGGCCAGGTCGGCTGGCTCGCCAGGGACCGCTGGGGCGTGCCGCTCGTGCACACCGCGCACACGCTGGCCAAGGTCAAGAACGCGCTGCTCGCCGAGGGCGACAAGCCCGAGCCGCGGACGCGCGTGATGGGCGAGGAGCAGGTGGTCGCCGAGGCGGATTGCCTTGTCGCGAACACGCAGGTCGAGGCTCGGCAGCTGGTCGATCTCTACGGGGCCGCCACGCACGCGGTGCACGCCGTGCCGCCGGGGGTCGACCTCGAACGGTTCACGCCCGGCTCGCAGGTGGACGCGCGCCGCGAGCTGAACCTGTCGCCGGACGCGGTCGTCCTCGCCTTCGCCGGACGGATCCAGCCGCTCAAGGCACCGGACGTCCTGCTGCACGCGGCGGCGGAAATGCTGCGGCGGCGGCCGGAATTGGCGTCGAGGCTGGTGGTTCTGGTGGTCGGCGGGCCGTCCGGGACCGGGTTGGAGCAACCGCAGGCGTTGCGGGAGCTGGCGGTGTCGCTGGGCATCGCGGAGCAGGTGCGCTTCCTGCCGCCGCAGAACGGGCTGAAGCTGCGCACGGTGTTCCGCGCGGCCGACGTCGTCGCGGTGCCGAGCTACAACGAATCCTTCGGTCTGGTCGCGCTCGAAGCGCAGGCGTGCGGCACGCCGGTGGTGGCGGCCGAGGTCGGCGGGCTGCCGGTCGCGGTGCCGCACGGGGTTTCCGGGCTGCTGGTCCCGTCGCACGGCGCGGCGGAATGGGCCGACGCGCTCGCCGCGGTCGCGTTGCGGCCGGATCGCCGAGCCGAACTCGCGGCCAACGCGGTGCGGCACGCGCAGCGGTTTTCCTGGCGGCGCACCACGGATTCGCTGCTCGACATCTATGCTCAGGCGACCATAGCGTTCCGGCAGGCGCTGGAACTGCGGGCGGAGGTGGCAGTGTGAGCCTTGACGCGACTATCAAGTCCACTTTGGACTCAAGTGGGCTCAAATACGACCGTCGCGGCGAAGGCCGTTATTTCGTGACGTTGCCGGGAACCAAGAAGCTGCAGACCAACTGCTGGCTCGTGGACGGCGACCACGCCTTCTCGGTGGAGGCGTTCGTCTGCCGCCGTCCGGACGAGCGGCACGAGGACGTGTACCGGTTCCTGTTGCAGCGCAACGCCCGGCTCTACGGCGTGCACTACACAGTGGACAGTCTCGGCGACATCTACCTGGTCGGCCGCTTCGGCAAGGAGACGGTGACCGAGTCCGAATTGGACAAGATCCTCGGCCAGGTGCTGGAAGCCGCCGACGGCGATTTCAACATCCTGCTGGAAATCGGGTTCGCCACGTCGATCAAGCGCGAATGGGACTGGCGCGTCTCGCGCGGCGAATCGCTGGCGAACCTGCAGGCGTTCAAACACCTCGCCGAGCCCGCCGAGGGCCACGAACCGGGGTTGACCGACTCGTAACCGATTCCGTGCAACGCCTTCTCCGGTCGTCTCGTCTCACCGCCGACGACTGGAGGGAGACGGGGATGCGGACTCGATGGAGATACGCGCTCGCGGGCGCGGCGGTGTTCCTGCTGGCCGGATGCAGCAGCGGCACCAGCGCGGATTCGGCGCGGTCGGCGATCGCGCCCGCGCAGCAGCAGGGCGCGGCGCCCAAGCAGGGCAACGCGCAGGCGTCGGTGCCCGCGCCCGGCGCGACCGATCGCAAGCTGGCGCGCAGCGCGCGGCTGGACCTGACCACGCCGAAGACCGACGACGTCGTGTCCCGCGCCAAGGCGATCGCGACCGGCGCGGGCGGTTACCCCGGGCAGGAGAGCGCGACGGACGATTCCGCGTCGCTGACCCTGTCGGTGCCCGCGGAGAAACTCGACGGCGTGCTCGACCAGCTCGGCGGGCTCGGCCAGGTGAAACGGCGGGAGATCAGCGCGCAGGACGTCACCGCGCAGGTGATCGACGTGGACGCGCGGCTGGCGACCCAGCGGGCGAGCGTCGACCGGATGCGCGCGCTGCTGGCGAAGGCGCAGTCGGTGTCCGAGATCGCGTCCGTCGAGAGCGAGCTGACCAGCAGGCAGGCCACGCTGGAGTCGCTGGAGCGGCAGCAGGCTTCGCTGGCCGGGCAGGTCGCGATGGCCACCGTGTCGCTGTCGGTGACGAAGCAAGAGGCCGTCGCGGCGGCGGAGGCTGGCGGTTTTCTCTCCGGGCTCTCCGCTGGCTGGGACGCGTTTGTCGTCTTCTGCAGCGGGCTGGTGCGCGTGCTGGGCGCGCTGCTGCCGTTCCTGATCGCGTTCGGGATTCCGGCGGGCGGGGTGTTCTGGTGGTTCCGCCGGCGGCGCAAGGCCAGGCCCGCGGAGTGAGGGCTGGCGGAACGGCTCGAGGGAGGGGGGAGTCGCGATCTCGAGCCGTCCCGCTGCAGGTCCCGCCTGCTGGACCCGGTGACGAGGGGGATGCCAACGGGGCCGGCGGGCCGCGGCTCGGCAGGGGGGAGACGAGCCGCGGTCACTGCCCGTGATCAGCCGGGAGTGCGTGGAATCCGGCTGAGCGGGACATGCCCAACCTGTCAGATGTCGACCAGTAATCACAAGACTACTGGTTACTCCGTTCGAGTGAAATTCACTCACGGGGATAACAGTGTGCAGCGCCTTGCACTCTTTGACCTGCTTGTCGGCAACCCGGCTGCGTGCCGGGTGAAGGTGTTACTCCCGGGTAACGCACTCTGGGTAGAGGGGTGGACGCACTACTGGCAGCGCTCGCGCGCTCTGGCAGGCTGGTGGCCATGGCCGAACTTGGGACCCTGGTGCTGCTGCGGCACGGACAGAGCACGTGGAACGCGGAAAACCTGTTCACCGGCTGGGTGGACGTGCCCCTGTCGGAGACCGGCGAGCGGGAAGCCCGGCAGGGCGGACAGCTGCTCGCCGAGTCGGGGCTGCTGCCGGACGTGGTGCACACGTCGCTGCTGCGCCGGGCGATCAGCACGGCGAACATCGCCCTCGACGCCGCCGACCGGCACTGGATCCCGGTCAAGCGCGACTGGCGGCTCAACGAGAGGCACTACGGCGCGCTGCAGGGCAAGAACAAGAAGCAGACGCTGGACGAGTTCGGCGAGGAGCAGTTCATGCTCTGGCGCCGCTCGTACGACACGCCGCCGCCCGCCATCGACCCGAAGGACGAGTTCAGCCAGGCCGGCGACGCGCGGTACGCCGACCTCGGCGACCAGGCCCCGCTGACGGAGTGCCTGAAGGACGTCGTGGCCCGGCTGCTGCCGTACTGGGAGTCGGCGATCGTCCCCGACCTGCAGGCAGGCCGCACGGTCCTGGTGGCCGCGCACGGCAACTCGCTGCGCGCGCTGGTGAAGCACCTCGACGGGATTTCCGACGACGCCATCGCCGCGCTGAACATCCCGACCGGCATCCCGCTGCGCTACGACCTGACGCCGGACCTCAAGCCGGTCAAGGCGGGCGGCGAGTACCTGGACCCGGAGGCGGCGAAGGAAGCCGCCGCGGCGGTCGCGAACCAGGGCCGCTGAGCCCCCCCGCCACTACCCGCTCACCACGCATACGCCACCCGAGCGGTGACCGCGCGCGGCAACATCGCTTTGGTGTCAACGCC
>NZ_JBSFNS010000094.1:0-32932 GCF_053587275.1 Amycolatopsis sp. NPDC003676 | reverse complement strand
TTCTACACCACCGACGAGCAAAAACAAATCGCCGAAGACACCATCGCCGACGTCGACGCCTCCGGCCTCTGGCCCGGCAAAGTCGTCACCGAAGTGACCGCCGCCGGTGACTTCTGGGAGGCCGAGCCCGAGCACCAGGACTACCTCCAGCGCTACCCGCACGGCTACACCTGCCACTTCCCGCGCCCCGGCTGGAAACTCCCGAAGCGCGGCTGACTCATGACCGATTATCCAGCGGCAGCAGTCGAAACCGGACATGTGGAACCGGTCCCCCGGCGAGTGCGCGGAGTACTCGCCGGGAAGACCATTGTGGACAGCACGCGGGCGAAATACGTCTGGGAATGGCCCTACTATCCGCAGTTCTACTTCCCGATCGACGACGTCCTCTCCGGCGCGCTGGTTCCCGAAGACGAGGCTCGGCGGTACTCGCTCCGCGTCGGCGAGATCGAAAAGCCTGCTGCCGCTTGGGTAAACGACTCTGTCCTACCTGGACACGTCCGGTTCGCTTGGGACGCTTTGGACGCCTGGTTCGAAGAGGACGAGCAGGTTTTCGTCCACCCGCGCAACCCGTACACGCGGGTGGACGCTTTGCGCTCGACCCGCCATGTCCGAGTAGCGCTCAACGGCGTGACTTTGGCGGAATCGTCGTCACCGGTACTGCTGTTCGAAACCGGCCTCCCGACGCGGTATTACTTCAACCGCACCGAAGTCGATTTCACGCACCTCGTCGCCGAACCGGACATGGCGACCGCCTGCCCGTACAAGGGCGAGACGTCCGGCTACTGGTCCGTCCGCGTCGGCGATGTCCTGCACGAACACCTCGCCTGGACGTACGCCTACCCGACCGCCGCGGTCCAGCCGATCGCCGGATTGGTGGCGTTCTACAACGAGATGGTGGACATCGAGGTGGACGGCGAACTTCTTCCCCGTCCGCGCACGCACTTCTCGCAGTGACTACAACCGGCCGAACGCCTCGACGACCGCGGCCGCCAGCCGATCGCCGCGCGCCTCTTGTCCGGCAGGCACCGTGATGCAGACGGTAAACCGGTCAGCCCACGTCATGATGCCGACCGCGACCGGAACGCCCGGGGCGAGCGACAAGACCGGGTACACCGTGCGGACGAGCGCACCGTTGAGCACCACCGGCGACCGCGCGCCCGGCAGCACCGAGGCGATGACGCTGAACCACGTGCCGCGATAGACGAGCTTGGCCGCCCGGCGATGCAGCGCCGGCGGAAGTATTCCCAGGACGCGCACGACCGCATTGCCCGCACGAGGCGCGCCGTGGCCGACCTGGTCGGACAGCATCCGGTCCGTCGCCCGCACGCGCTCGGCCAGCGACATCGCCCCCGTCGGCAGGTCGACCGACGCCGCGCCGGTGTGATTGCCGAGCTGACGGAAAGTCCCGGTGTCGCGGACCGACATCGGGATCAACACACGCAGTTGTTCCGGCGCGGTCCCGCCCAGTTCGCGGTGCAAGGCCTCGGCGACGAGCGCGAGGACGAGGTTGGTCGTCGGCACCGCCGCCCGCCGCGCGGCCTTCCGCACTTCGGGGGCGGAGAGGTGAGCGCGCGCGAAATGCCGCTGGGGGCTGTCGATCCGCTTGTCCCACTGGACCCGGGGCGCGGCACCGGCTCGGGCGAGGGCCCAGACGCCACGGGCCAGGTCGGTGGCTTGGGTGCGGGTTTTGCTGGTTGAGCTGGGTTTCGGGCGCGCGGGCTCGGCAATGTCGGAACCCGCGGCCGATCCCGCTGGCCGATCAAGTCCGTGCCACACCGGGCTCGCCACGCGGGCGAGCGCCTCGCGCACCGGTGCCGCCAGCCCGGCAAGCCGCGCCCGCACCGCACTCCGCCCGGGTTGAGACCTGTTGCGCCCTAATGTGGCGTTGGGTGCGTGAGATGCACCCAACGCGGCATTGGGTGCGTCAGAGGCGCTGCGCACCGCTGGCTCATTCAATGCACCCAATGTGGCATTGGGTTCGTGAGACGCACCCAATGTGGCATTCGGTGCTCCATCCGTGCCCTCGCCACCACCCTCAACAGAGGCGCTGCGCACCGCTGGCTCATTCAATGCACCCAATGCGGCGTTCGGTGCGCCACACACACCCAATGCCACATTGGGGCGCCACCACCCCCTCCGCCGAGGCCGAGGCGCCGCCGCCGGAACCAGCGGCTCCTTCCCCCGCGCCTGCCCCACCAGCGCGCTGATCACCGCGATCCCGTCACTCGCCGCATGATGCAGCGCGATCAGCAACGCCCCCTGCTCCCCCTCGATCCCCGTCACCAGCCGCGCCCGGACCGGATGCTCCGGGGACACCGGTTCCGAGAAGAACGCGTCCATCTCCCGCGTCAAAGCCGCGTCCAACGGCGCGTCCGGGCCGACCCGCACGGAAGTCAGCACGTCCGAAGACGTCCGGCCCGGGTCCTCCTGCCAGCGCGCCCGCCACAATCCGCTGCCGGGCAGTAGTCGCGTCCGCAAGCCGGGGGTCGCCGCCAGCAAATGCTCTGCGTCCGCATGGGTGACCGGCGTGCCGTCGGCCTTGGGGTCGAACAGCAGCACCGCCCCGACCTGCTGCGGCACCTCCGGGGTGGCCACGTGCACGAACAGCGCGTCCTCCGGCCGCAGCCGTTGCGTCGGCGGGTTCAGCGGCGCGGAAGCCAGCGATTCCAAGGCAGTCACCAACGGGGTAGCCGTCTCGCAATGCCGGGCGACAGCTTCCGCCATCTCCTTGAGGCGTTCCGGTTCAGCAAGGAGACCCCGTACCGTCTCCGCCAGCTCACCGTCCTTTGTGGATACTAGAGCGAGTCCGGCGGCGGCCATCAACCGGGCGTTGGCCTTGCCGTGCGCGGCGATCGGCTGGTGCATCAGTACGGGACGTCCGCAGGCCAGCGCTTCCAGCGAGGTCGCGCCGCCCGCGTTGGTCACCACGACGTCCGCAGCCAGCGTGTAGACCTCAGGCTGGTCCGTCCAGCCGACGACGCGCAGCCGCGGTTCGTCCAGCGCTCGCAGCCGGGCGGCGACGGCGTCGTTGCGTCCGCAGATCGCGATCGGCACGACCGACGGGTCCGCCGCCAGCAATTCCCGCACCGTCGTCTCGATTTCGCCGAAACCCAGCGAGCCGCACGAAACCAGCGGAACGAACGCGTCCGGCGGCAGCTCCAGCTCGTGGCGCGCCGCCGTCTGGTCGCCCGGGCGGAACACCGCGCGCACCGGCGGCGCGGACACGCCGACGTGCGCCGACGGCGACGAGCGCAGCGCGGGAGCGACCGCGACGTCGTGCATCACCATGGTGAGATCGGCCGCGCCGTAAACCCAGAACGGATGCGGCGCGAAGTCCGAAACCCACGCACCGAGCGGCACCGGGAGTTTTCCCTTGCGGCGCAGCCAGGCCAGTCCCGCGGTGCCCATCGGATAGGTCGAAAGCACGAGGTCCGGCGCGAATTCGGCGACCGGTTTCGCGAGCCGCGCCCCGCACCAGGAAGCGGTGAACCAGCGGGACGCGGCGGCGAACCACGGAATGCGCCAGATCGCGCCGTAAAAGAATTCGTAAAGCCACGGGACGCTTTCCACGTTGGCGACGTAAATACGCTGGAAAAGGCTTTCGAAACCGGGTCCGAGCCGTTCGAGGGCGTTGAGCCACGAAACGGTCGCGTCCGGCCAGCGCTCGCGCACCGCGTCCTCGAGCGCGCGTCCCGTGGCGTTGTGCCCCTGCCCCATGTTCGCGGACACGATCAGCACGCGCACCGGCGCTTCCCCCTTCGCTAGCAAGCGGTCCCGGCGAGGCCGTACCCGTCGTCGGAGTCCGAATCAGGCTCTTCGCCGGGGTTGTCCGGCGCGGTTTCCTCTTCGGCGGGCGGCATTTCCGATTCCGCCGACAAATGCGACGCGCGCGTGGACAGCAGCGCGATCCCGACCACGATCACCAGCCCGGCCAGCGCCTCGCCGAACAACGCGAGCGGCCTCCCGTCGGCCGATTCGCCCATCCACGACAGCCCGATCGCGACGCCGACCAGCGGATCCAGCGCGGTGATCACGGCGAGCGCGGGCGTCAGGAACCGGCCCTGCTGGAACGTGTTCTGGCTCAACAGGAATCCCAGCGGCCCCACCACGCACACCAGATACAGCGTCCAGTGCCGGAAGGGCTCGTCGATCCCGACACGGAACTGGCCCGCGACCACCTTCATCAATCCGGCGGTGAGGCCGTACAGCACGCCGGTGGCGACCGCGAGCCCGAGCACCCGCCAAGATCCGGAATTCGTTGACGCGGCAACAACAAGCGAGGCGAGCGTCACCACCGCGAGCGCGATGCCGAGCGGAAGCAACGCGCCCCCGCTCACGAGCGTCTCGCTGTTCCCGCTCGGCCGGGCGACGACGAGGAAAGCGGCCAGCCCGGCCACGCACAGCAAGCCGCCGACACTCATCGTGCGGTCCGGGCGGCGGCGTTCCAGCCGCGCGGACGCGAGGCCGGCGAACATGAGCGACGTCACGAGCAGCGGCTGGACCAGCAGCAACGGCCCGAACGCGAGCGCGACGAGCTGCAGGACGAGACCCAGGATGGTCGCGGCGATCCCGATGAGCCACAATGGGCGTCCGACGAGCCGCTTGAAGAGCGTCAGGTCGAGCGGTTTGCCGGTTTCCACTTCTTTGGTCGCCCTGGCCTGCGCTGCGCTCGCGAGTCCCATGCACGCCGCGCCGGCGACGGCGGCGGGGACAGCCACGACCAGCGACATCCCCGTAACTGTCACGGACTCTTCACCTCACACCGTCCCCATCCGCCGTGCTTATGCTCAAGCCTTGTCCGAGGCCGAGTCGCCCGGTTGGCACCGGAGGCAGCAGAACCCGCATGCGACACCCCCATACGATCGACCTCCCCTCGTTCCGCAACCTCGTGGTGGGCGGAGGCCGGCACCTGCTCGAGTCGACGCTGGTCCCGGCCGGCCTGTTCTATCTCCTGCTGACCCTGGTGAGCTTCGACAGCGGGGTCATCGCCGCGCTCTGCTGGTCGGTCGCCGTGATCGGCACCCGGCTGGCGCTGCGCAAAAAGATTCCCGCCGTGCTGCTGCTGACCACGGCTCTGCTGGTCGCGCGCACTGTGCTGGGCCTGGTCACCGGCAGCGCTTTCCTGTACTTCCTCCAGCCGACTCTACAGAATTTCCTCGTCGCCGGCCTGTTCCTGGTCTCCGCGCCGTTCAACAAACCGCTTCTCGCGCGGCTGGCCGGCGATTTCTGCGCATTCCCCGAAACGCTGTCCGGACATCCCGGAATGCGAAGGTTCTTCCAGCGCGTGTCCGTGCTGTGGGGGCTCGTGTTCGCGGTGAACGGCGGCGTGACGCTGCTGATGCTCGCGCGGGAAACCGTCGGCAGCTTCCTCATGGCGAGCACCGCGGGCTCGTACTCGCTCATCGGGCTGGCCATCGCCGGTTCGCTGTGGTGGTTCCGGCGTTCGCTGCGCTCGGCGGGCATCACGCTGCGCATGGGCCACCGGCCTGCCGCGCTGCCCGCCGCCTGATGGCCCGCACCGCGCTCGTCACCGGCGCGTCGTCCGGCATCGGCGCCGCCACCGCCCGGCAGCTCGCCCGCACCGGCGTCCACGTGCTGTTGCACGGCCGGAACGAGGACCGGCTCGCCGCCCTCGCCAAGGAAACCGGCGGCACTGAGCTCGCCGCCGACCTCGCGAACCCCGGCGCCGCCGAGGACCTCGCCGAGCGCGCCCTGGCGATCACCGGATCGGTGGATCTGCTCGTCAACAACGCGGGACTCGGCTGGGCCGGTCCCCTGCCGGAACTGTCCGCGGAACGGCTGCGGCATCTGGTCGCGGTGAACCTGACCGCGCCGCTCGACCTGACCCGCGCACTGCTGCCCGCGATGCTGGAACGCGACCGCGGGCAGATCGTTTTCTTGTCGTCGATCGCCGGACGCACCGGTGTCGCCGGAGAAGCGGTGTACGCCGCGGCCAAGTCCGGTGTGGACGCTTTCGCCGACAGCCTCCGATTCGAGTTGCACGGCACCGGCGTGACGGTCGGAATCGTAGTTCCCGGTGTGGTGCGCACAGAATTCTTCGAACGCCGCGGCCGTCCGTACACCCGCAGCACGCCCCGGCCGGTGAGCCCCGAACGCGTGGCCGCCGCCGTGCTGCGCGCCGCCGCGCATCCGGGTGACTACTACGTGCCGCGCTGGCTGCGCGTCCCCGTCGCGCTGCGCGGCGCCGCGCCCGGCCTGTACCGCGCGCTCGCGGCACGCTTCGGCGCCGAAAGCTGACGGTTCCACGCAGACCTCCTCCCCCGCGTACCTCGTAAGCGGCGATGCCGGTCCTCGCCGGAATACCCCCGCTCCCGCGAGCCAAGCATGTCCACTGTGCTGCCGCATCAGGGAAATTCCCCGATCAGGCGGTTTCGTCGACCTCGCCGGGCGGCCCCCAGGCCAGCGCCAGCACCAGCGTCGCGCGCACGGCCGGGTCGTCCAGCGAGGGCCCGAACAGGTCGTGCAGGCGGCCGAGCCGGTAGGACACCGTCTGCGGGTGGATGTGCAGATCCTCCGCCACCGCCTTGCGGTCGCCCAGATGCAGCAGCCAGGACGTGAGCGTGGTGGACAGGCGTTCCCGCGCGGATTCGTTCAGCTCGTCAAGCGGGGCAAGGGCTTGTCTTCGCAGCACGTCGAGCAGCCGGTCGTCGCGGTGCACGATGATCGCGTCGAGGTGCTCGTCGGCGAACACCGGATCGTCGCTGAGCAAGTGGTCGCGGCGCAGTCGCGCGGTCACCTCGGCGATGCGCAGGCTGGCCGGGAGCCGGTCGAGCGGCACCGTCGCGCCGACCACCGCGCCGCCGCCGCGCAGCGCGCGAGCCAGCCACGCGCGCCGGCCCGGGCCGCCGGGATCCGGCACGATCGCCACGACCACGCCCGGGCGACGCAGCCGCAGGCAGCTGTCTTCCAGGCGGAACACCAATTCCCGGCCCAGCTCGTTGTCGTCCTCCACAAGCACGACCGCGGCGTGCTTCGGCAACCGCCACTCCGCGCGCAACGCGGCGGCGCGCACCGCGGCCTTGTCCGCGCGGTCGGACAGCAGCAGCGCGGTCAGTTCGTCGCGCAGCCGTTCTCGCGCGCGCACCGCGTCTGATTGCTCCTGCAGATAACCGCGCAGCGAGGATTCCGAAAGCTGGTCCACCAGAGCGAACACGGTGGTGGCGAGCGAGGCGAACAGTTCGGCGGGCACGTCGAGATCGAGCGCCGCTTCCGAAACGTGCCGCCACGCCACGCGCGCGCCCACCCGATAGGCGGACAGCAGACTCGTGACGCGCCTGCCCTGCTGGTATTGCGCGCGCCCGATTTCCTCGAACACCGTCTGCTCGACGCCGGACCCCAGCTCCGGCAGCCGCTCGTCGGGCTCGGCCGCCATGTCGATCAGCCGCCGGACGAATCCCGCGCTGGCGGCGACGAGGTCGGCCAGTTCTTCGGTCAGGAACTCCGCGTAGTCGGGGTGCTCGTCCGCGAGCTGGTCGCGGACCTCGTTGAGCATGGC
This sequence comes from Amycolatopsis sp. NPDC003676, assembly GCF_053587275.1. Lineage (NCBI taxonomy): Bacteria > Bacillati > Actinomycetota > Actinomycetes > Pseudonocardiales > Pseudonocardiaceae > Amycolatopsis > Amycolatopsis sp. NPDC003676. Next base: position 25,416 of record NZ_JBSFNS010000094.1, on the reverse strand, counting down.
GGGCAGCCGGCGGGTCACCACCGTCTCCAGTTCGTCAAGCCGGGTCACCTGATCTGGTCCCATGTGTCCGGGAGTCCTTCCGTCGCAGGCAGCGGTCCTCGGGTCGCCTCGGGACATCCTGTCCCCACTTTGGCCTCTCGTGCCAAGTCGAAGCCAGCGAAATTCGCTTTCCGGCGGCAGAAGCCGCCCGACCGGGGGCGCGACACTGACGGGGATGAGATCGACCCCGGCTGTCCGTAACACTCCGGACACAAACGGCCTGCGAGCGAAACGGCGCGCGGAAAACTTCCCGGTGGCCCTTCGGGTGCTGCCGGAAAAGCTGCGCGCCGACCTCGTCGCGGTCTATTCCGTCGCGCGCACTGTGGACGATCTGGGCGACGAGGCCGAGGGCGACCGGGCCGCGCAGCTCAAAGTCTTCTCCGCGGAACTGTCCGCGGCGTTCGGCAACGGGGAACCGGCAGATCCTGCTGTCCGTGGACTTCTCCCGGCGATCCGCGCCGGGCGGCTGACCGAGGAACCGTTCCAGCGGCTGGTCCAGGCGAACATCCAGGACCAGGAGGTGCACCGGTATCCGGTGTTCGCGGACTTGCTGGCGTACTGCCAGCTTTCCGCCGACCCGGTCGGACGCATCGTCCTCGACCTGCTCGGAGTGGACGATCCGGCCGCGCGGAAGCTGTCCGACCGGATCTGCACCGGGCTGCAGCTGGTGGAGCACTGGCAGGACGTCGGCGAGGACTACCGCAACGGGAGGGTCTATCTGCCGCAGGAGGACCTCGCGGAGTTCGGCGTGGCCGAGGAGGAATTGGGCGCCGCGCACGCGTCGCCGGAGATGAAAGCGCTGATGCGGTGGGAAACCGGCCGCGCCGCCGCCCTGCTGGGCGGCGGCGCGGATTTGCTGGGGTGCCTGTCCGGCTGGGGGCGGTTCGCGGTGAGCGGCTTCCTCGCCGGCGGGCTCGCGACGGTCGACGCGCTGCACGCGAGCGGCGGCGACGTGCTGTCCGCGCCGGTCCGGCCGAGCCGGACCGGACTGCTGAGTTGGCTGGGGTGGCTGCAAGTCGGCACGAGGAGGCGGTCCGGATGACGACAGTGGACGAGGCCTACGCGCACTGCGCGGCGGTCACCAAAGAACAGGCGCGCAACTTCTACTACGGGATCCGGTTGCTGCCGCCGGACAAACGCGCGGCGCTGTGCGCGGTGTACGCGCTGGCTCGGATCATCGACGACATCGGCGACGACACCGCCGCGTCCGCCGAGGCGAGGCTGCAGGGCCTCGCCGGCGTGCGGAAATCGCTCGGCGACCTGTCCGCGACCGCCGATCCGGTGTACGTCGCGGTCGCCGACGCAGCGCGCCGGTACCCGATTCCGCTGGGCGCGTTCGAGGAATTGCTCGACGGCGTCGAGATGGACGTGACCGGGCGCGAGTACGTGCGGTTCGAGGAACTGGTCGAGTACTGCCGGTGCGTGGCGGGTTCGGTCGGGCGGCTGTGCCTCGGCGTGTTCGGCAGCCGTCCGGAGCCGAACGCGCCGGTGTACGCCGACGAGCTGGGAATTGCCTTGCAGCAGACCAATATCCTGCGCGACATCCGCGAGGACCTGCTCAACGGCCGCGTGTATCTGCCCAAAGAGGACCTCGACCGGTTCGGCGTCGAGCTGTCCGTCGGGCCGGACGGGAAGCTGGCCGATCCCGAAGGCGGGCTCACCGCGCTGATCCACGACAGCGCCGCGCGGGCTCGCGGCTGGTACTCCCGCGGCCTTCGCCTGGTGCCCTCTTTGGACGGTCGCAGCGCCGCGTGCTGCACCGCGATGTCCGGCATTTACCGGACCCTGCTGGACCGGATCGACGAACAGCCCGCGCGCGTGTTCGACCGGCGGCTTTCGTTGTCCGGCCGGGAAAAGGCGGTGGTGGCGTTCCGGGCGCTGACCGGGATCGGCCGATGACCGCCCCGGTCGCGGTGGTCGGCGGCGGGCTCGCGGGAATCGCCGCCGCGCTCGCCTGCGCCGACGCCGGACGGCCGGTCACGCTGTTCGAAGCGCGGCCGTACCTGGGCGGGCTCACGCATTCGTTCGCTCGCGGCGAGCTGCGAGTCGACAATGGACAGCACGTGTTCCTCCGCTGCTGCACGGCTTACCGCGCGCTGCTCGACCGGCTCGGCGTCGCCGATCGGGTGACTTTGCAGCCGCGGCTGGAAATCCCGATCCGCCTGCCGGGTTCGACCGAGCCGACCTGGCTGCGCCGCGACGACCTGCCCGCGCCCCTGCACCTGGCCACCTCATTGCTGCGTTACGACCCGCTGCGCCCGCTCGACCGGGCCCGGTTCGCGCTCGCCGCGCTCGCGTTGCGCCGGGTGGACCCGAAGGCGGATCGCACGGATCGCCAGTCTTTCGGGGAATGGCTGCGACGGCACGGGCAGAGCGCGGCGGCGATCGAAGCGTTGTGGGATTTGGTCGGCGTGGCAACGCTGAACGCGACCGCAGACGACGCGTCGCTCAGTCTCGCCGCGACGGTGTTCCAGGAGGGGCTGCTCACCGATCCGGCCGCCGCCGACATCGGCTGGTCGCTGGTGCCGTTGCGGGAATTGCACGGCGATCCGGCGCACGATCGGCTGATCGAGGCCGGGGCGGACGTCCGGGTCGGCACGAAGGTGCGCGCGATCAGCGAGGGCTGGCAGGTCAGCACGGATCGCGGTGAGGAAACGTTCAGCCAGGTCGTCCTGGCCACTCCCCCGCCGGTGACCGAACAGCTCGCGCCCGCCGGGGCGATCGGGTTGCCGCCCGGCTGGTCCGGCGGGCTCGGCAGCTCGCCGATCGTGAACGTGCACGTGGTGCTCGACCGGAAGGTCCTCGACGAACCGTTCGTCGCTGGCGTGCGCACGCCGGTGCAGTGGGTGTTCGACCGAACGCGACAGTCCGGTTTGGACTCCGGGCAGTACCTCGCGATGTCGCTGTCCGCCGCGGACGCGCAAATCGACCTGCCCACCGCGAAACTGCGCGAGCAATTGCTGCCCGAACTGCTGACGCTGCTGCCCGAGGCGCGCGGCGCGCAGGTACTCGACTTTTTCGTCACCCGCGAGCGGCACGCGACGTTCCGGCCCGGCCCCGGCACCGCCTCGTTGCGCCCGCCCGCGCGCACCGCCCTGCCTGGGCTGTACCTGGCGGGTGCGTGGACCGCGACCGGATGGCCCGCGACGATGGAGGGAGCCGCGCGCAGTGGTGCAGCTGCGGCCGCCGCCCTTCTTCAGCACAACGGCAAGAGGGAGGGAGTCGGAGCATGACGACCGAGGTATTTTCCACCGAGAGGACGACAACAGCGGTGCCGCCGGTGCTCGGCAGCGCCCGCGACGTCGTGCAGCCCGCGTTGCGCGCCGCCGTCGACCGGCTGGACGACACCAGCCGCGCGATCAGCGCCTACCACCTCGGCTGGACCGATCCGAACGGCGTGCCGGTGCAAGGCAACGGGGGCAAGGCCGTGCGTTCGGCGCTCGCCGTGGTGTCCGCGCAGGCTGCGGGCGCGCCGGTGGAAGTCGGCGTGCCCGGCGCAGTCGCGGTGGAGCTGGTGCACAACTTCTCGCTCGTCCACGACGACCTGATGGACGGCGACACCGAGCGCCGCCACCGGCCGACGGTGTGGGCGCTGTGGGGCGCGGCGAGCGCGATCCTGACCGGGGACGCGATGCTCGCGCTCGCCCAGGAAGTGGTGCTGGACAGCGGTTCCCCGCATGCGGTGCCCGCCGGTCGATTGCTCACCGAAACCACGCGACGGCTTATCCACGGCCAGTTCCTGGACGTCGCGTTCGAACAGCGAGACGACGTCGTGCTCGCCGAATGCGTCACGATGGCCGCCGGGAAAACCGGCGCGCTGCTGTCCGCCAGCGCCGCGATCGGGGCGGTACTCGCCGGTGCGCCCGCCGAGGTGGTCGACGCGCTGTCCGTGTTCGGCGAGGAGATCGGGCTGGCGTTCCAGCTCGTCGACGACGTGCTCGGCATCTGGGGCGACCCGGCGGTCACCGGGAAATCGGTGTACTCCGATCTGCGAGCGCGCAAGAAGTCGCTGCCGATCACCTACGCGACTACGCACGGCGGTGCGGCGGGCCGCCGGTTGGCGGAGTGGCTGGCCGGAGACGACGACACCGACCTCGCGCGGATCGCCGCGCTGGTGGACGACGCGGGCGGCCGCGAATGGGCCACCGCCGAGGCGGCACGGCACGTCGCCACCGCCGAGCAAGCACTGGCCGCCATCCCGTCCGGCCCGCGCGCCGACCTCGTCTCGATCGCCCGTTTCATCGCCGGAAGGGAAGCGTGATGACCCAGACCGTCCCCCGGACGTCCGCACCCGCCGCCCGCACCGCCGCCGACACGGTCGCTTCAGCGGTCGAGTTCCTCCGTCGCGAGCAGGACCGCGCCGGATGGTGGAAGGGCGAACTCGCCACCAACGTCACGATGGATGCCGAAGACCTGCTGCTCCGGCACTTCCTCGGCATCCTCACCCCGCAGATCGCCGAAGAGTCCGCTCGTTGGATCCGCTCGCAGCAGCGCGCGGACGGTACCTGGGCGAACTTCCCGGACGGCCCGGCCGATCTGTCCACCACCGTTGAGGCGTGGGTCGCGCTGCGGCTGGCCGGCGACCCGGCGGACGCGCCGTGGCTGGCGACGGCCGCGGAGTACATCCGCGACCACGGCGGGATCGAGGCCACGCGGGTGTTCACCCGGATCTGGCTCGCGATGGTCGGCCAGTGGTCCTGGGACGAGCTGCCGAGCCTGCCGCCGGAGCTGATCTTCCTGCCGTCGTGGTTCCCGCTCAACGTCTACGACTTCGCCTGCTGGGCCCGGCAGACGGTCGTGCCGCTGACCATCGTCGGCACGCTGCGCCCGGTGCGGAAGCTGCCGTTCGATGTTTCTGAACTGCGCACCGGCAAGCGTCCGCCGAAGACGCGCGCGCCGTGGACGTGGGACGGCGTGTTCCAGAACCTCGACACCGCGCTGCACGCGTACGCGAAACTGCCGCTCAACCCGGTGCGCAAGCTCGCTCTCAAACAAGCCGCGGAGTGGATCCTGGCGCGGCAGGAGGCGGACGGTTCGTGGGGCGGGATCCAGCCGCCGTGGGTGTACTCGATCCTCGCGCTGCACCTGCTCGGCTACCCGCTCGACCATCCCGCGCTCAAGGCCGGGATCGCCGGGCTGGACGGGTTCACCATCCGCGAGAAGACCGACCAGGGCTGGGTGCGGCGGCTCGAAGCGTGCCAGTCGCCGGTGTGGGACACCGCTTTGGCGATGACCGCGTTGCTCGACGCGGGTGTCTCCCCCGGTGACGAATCGCTGGTCCGCGCCGCTGATTGGATGTTGGGCGAGGAAATCCGGGTGCCCGGCGACTGGGCGGTGCGGCGGCCTTCCTTGCAGCCGGGCGGGTTCGCGTTCGAGTTCGCCAACGACGGCTATCCGGACACCGACGACACCGCCGAGGTGGTGCTCGCGCTGCGTCGGATGGGCAAGCCGGATCACCTGCGGATCCGCGAGGCGGTCGACCGGAGTGTGGCTTGGCTGGAGGGCATGCAGTCGAACGACGGCGGGTGGGGTGCGTTCGACGCGGACAACACGCAGGTGCTGACGACTCGGCTGCCGTTCTGCGACTTCGGTGCGGTCATCGATCCGCCGTCGGCCGATGTGACCGCGCATGTGGTGGAAATGCTGGCGGCGGAAGGGAAATCCGACACGCGCGAGTGCCGTCGCGGAGTGCGGTGGCTGCTGGACAATCAGGAGGACGACGGTTCGTGGTTCGGCCGCTGGGGCGCGAATTACGTGTACGGCACGGGTGCGGTGGTGCCCGCGTTGGTGGCCGCCGGAATTCCCGGGACTTCCCCGCGGATCCGGCGTGCGGTGAAATGGCTGGCGGAGCACCAGAACGCCGACGGCGGGTGGGGCGAAGATCTGCGGTCGTACGACGACCGGGCGTGGGCCGGTCGCGGTGATTCGACGCCGTCGCAGACCGCGTGGGCGTTGCTGGCGCTGCTCGCCGCTGGGGAACGGGAGTCCGAAGTGGTCGCTCGGGGCGTCGAGTGGCTGTGCGAGCGGCAGCGTCCGGACGGCGGCTGGGACGAGGACAAGCACACCGGAACCGGGTTCCCGGGCGACTTCTACCTGTCGTATCACCTGTACCGCGTGGTGTTCCCATTGTCCGCCCTCGGCCGGTACGTCCGGGGCGGGTCATGACACCGGTCGTCTGCACTCCGCTGCGGATCGAGCAGGCCGCGTTGCGCGGTCTGCGGACGGTCCACATCGGACTCGGGCCTCGCCGGGCCGCCGCCGCTGCGGCCCGGCTCCCGTCCGGGCCGCGGATCGTGGCGGGGGTCGGCGGCGGCCTCACCCCGGAGGTACGGCCGGGGGACGTTGTGGTCGCCACCGAGGTGCGCGGCCCTTCCGGCGTGGTGCCGGTGCCGTCCGCGCCGTTGCTGGCGGGTGCGTTGCGGCGGCTTGGGCTCACTGTCCATCTCGGACCGGTGGTCGGCAGTTCGCACGTGGTGCGCGAGCAGGAACGGGCTTCGCTAGCGGCTAGCGGTGCGCTGGCCGTCGATATGGAGTCCGCGTGGCTTGCTGCCAGCGGTGAACCTTTCGCAGTGGTTCGGGCCATTGTGGACACTGTAGGTGCGCCACTGTTTCATCCTTCGACCGTCTCGAATGGACTCGCTGGGTTGCGGAGTTTGCGTCGGGCTGCTCCCGCGCTCACCGCGTGGGCCGAGGCGGTGGGTCCGCGAACGGTTCTGCTGGCTAGCCCCCGATCCTTCTGCGCTGGGGTGGAGCGAGCGATCGAGATTGTCGAGCGGGCACTGGAGAAGCACGGCGCGCCGGTGTACGTGCGCCGTCAGATCGTGCACAACACCCATGTCGTGCATCAGTTGCAGGGACGCGGCGCGGTGTTCGTGGACGAGGTGGAGGAAGTTCCGGAAGGCTCGACGCTCGTGTTCGCCGCGCACGGAGTTTCCCCGGCGGTTCGGCGCGCCGCAGTCGATCGTGGACTGTCCGTTGTGGACGCGACGTGTCCGCTGGTCACCAAGGTGCACAATGAAGTCCGCCGTTACACCGGGCGCGGCGAGACGGTCTTCCTCATTGGACACGCCGAGCACGAGGAAGTCGAAGGCACCGTTGGAGAAGCGCCGGACAACGTCGTGGTGGTCGGCGATGTCGCGGCCGCGCGGACGGTCACCGCGCGCGACCCGTCACGGACCGCCTACACCATGCAGACCACCTTGGCACTTGACGAAGCCGAGGAGATCGCGTCCGTGCTGCGCGAGCGATTCCCCGGCCTTTCCGCGCCGCGCAAGGACGACATCTGTTACGCCACCACGAACCGGCAGCAGGCCCTGCGCGCGATCGCGCACGAAGTGGACCTGGTCCTGGTGGTGGGTTCCGGGAATTCGTCCAACTCGCGTCGCCTGGTGGAAGTCTCCGAACGCGCGGGAACCCCGGCGGTACTCGTAGACGGCTGCGCCGACATCGACCTGCGCCAACTCGCTGGCGCCGGGCGGATCGGGCTCACCGCGGGGGCGTCCGCACCGCCGCATCTCGTGACCGAAACGGTCGAAGCCCTGCGCGGATTGGGACCGGTCAGCGTCGCGGAAAACACGCTGACAGAGGAAGAAATGACGTTCACCCTACCTCGGGAGGTGCTCTGAGCGATGGCCATGCCGTTGCGCCAGTCTCTTCGGCTGGGCGGTTATCTGATGAAGCAGAAGCTGCTGCGCAAGGAGAAATTCCCGCTCCTGGTCGAGCTGGAACCGCTCTTCGCGTGCAATCTCAAATGCGGCGGCTGCGGCAAGATCGCGCAGCCGCACACTCTGCTGAAACAGCGGATGCCGGTGGAGCAGGCGGTCGGGGCGATCGAGGAAAGCGGCGCGCCGATGGTGTCGATCGCGGGCGGCGAACCGCTGATGCACCCGCAGATCGACGAGATCACCCGGCAGCTGCTCGACCGCAACAAGATCATTTTCCTGTGCACCAACGCGCTTCTGCTGCCCAAGCACATCCACAAGTTCAAGCCGCACCGCAATTTCGCGTGGATGGTGCACATCGACGGTCTCGAGGAACGGCACGACGCGTCGGTGCGCAAGGAGGGCGGATTCCAGGCGGCGGTCGACGCGATCAAGCTCGCCAAGGAAAAGGGCTTCCGGGTGATGACGAACACGACGTTCTTCACCGGGGACACCCCGCAGGACGTCATCGACGTGCTCGACTATCTCAACGACCTCGGCGTCGACAACATGCAGATCTCGCCGGGGTACGCGTACGAAAAGGCGCCGGACCAGGACCACTGGCTCGGCGTGCAGCAGACCCGCGAACTGTTCGCCAAGGCCTTCGGCGGCGGCAACCGGAAACGCTGGCGGCTCAACCATTCGCCGGTGTTCCTCGATTTCCTCGAGGGCAAACGCGACCTCGAATGCACGCCGTGGGGCATTCCGTCGTATTCCCTGCTCGGCTGGCAGCGCCCGTGCTACCTGCTGGACGACGGCTACGCGAAGACGTACCGGGAGCTCATCGAAACCACCGAATGGGAGAACTTCGGCCGCGGCAAGGACCCGCGCTGCGCCAACTGCATGGCGCATTGCGGCTACGAACCCACCGCGGTGATCGCGACGCTCGGCTCGCTCAAGGAATCCGTCCGGGCCGCCGTCGGACACTGACCCACGGTACGCGAGGGGAACCCTCACGGACTCTGATTCCCTCAGGGTTCCCCTCACGGACCGCGCAAAGGGGTTTGCGCGACGCTAGCAGGGCGTGCAAGGATGGATTCATGCGTACGCAGCGATTTCTTCGCCCCCGGGGAGTGCCCGGGGGCTGCGCGTGCGCGCCGGGTTCCGCCCGCTGACGTCCGCGTCTCCCCTCGCTGCCCGGGGGTGAAGTCCAGAACTTCACGCTCCGAAGTGAGGAAACCCTTCCCGTGGACACCCTTGACCCAGCCTCGACGCTGCGCCGGATCACCGAACTGACCGAGGCCGCACTAGCCGAACTGCTCCAGGCCAGCACTCCGGCCGCGGTCGCCGCCGTGCGCCGTTCCGTGCTCGGCACATCCAGCCCGCTCGCCGCCGTGCGCCGCGAACTCGGCTGCTACGACCCGGCCTCCCGAAAACAGCTCGGCCTCGCCATTTCCGAGGCACACCACCGCATTATCGCTGCGCTCGATGAGCGGCGGACCGCCGAACCCGCGTTGGAACATCCGCTCGACCCCACCATCCCCGGCCTCCCGCCGCCGACCGCCGGACTGCATCCGGTCACGCAACTGAGATACGACCTCGACGACACCTTCCGCGCACTCAACTTCGAGATCGTCGACGGCCCGGAAATCAGTTCCGCGGAAGTGGAATTCGACCGGCTGAACTTCCCGCCCGACCACCCGGCCCGCGAAAGCATGGACACCTACTGGTTGACCGACGGCCGTTGCCTGCGCCCGCACCTCACCGGCACCAGCGTCCGGCACCTGAGCACGCACAAGCCGCCGATCCGGATCGCTTACCCAGGCCGGGTCTACCGCAACGAAAGCACCGACGCGCGGCACGAGCGAGCATTCTTCCAGTACGAGGTGCTGGTGGTGGACGAGGCCGTCCCGCTCGCGACCGCCCGGTTCCTCGTCGACACCATTCTCGGCACGGTCTTCGGCGAACCGGTGCGAACCCGGATGCGAGCCGGGTATTTCCCTTTCGTAGAGCCGGGTTTCGAGATCGACATGGCCTGCCGCGTGTGCACCGGACGCGGCTGCCGCACCTGCGGACGGACCGGCTGGCTCGAACTCATGCCCGGCGGCAGCCCGCATCCGCACGTCCTGCGCGCCGCCGGACTCGACCCGGCGCGATGGTCCGGCTGCTACCTGAACGTCGGCCTGGACCGGCTGGCGATGATGCGGTACGGCATCGACGACGTCCGGCTGATGCACAGCGCCGACCTCCGCTTCCTCTCCCAATTCTCGTGAAAGGCCCCCGTTGTGAAGATCTCCCGGGACTGGCTCACTGACTACGTGCCGCTGCCCGACTGTTCGCCGGACCAGCTCGCCCACAATTTGACCTTGAAGACCGTCGAGGTCGAGGGTTACGACCTCGTCGACGGCGACGTCGTCTTCGAGATCGACAACAAATCGCTCACCAACCGCCCCGACCTGTGGGGACACTACGGAATCGCGCGGGAGCTATCCGTCCTCTATGGACTCCCGCTGACGCCGCTCCCCCGTGCCACCCGGCCGCCGAGCACCACTGGACTCGTCAGCTCGCTCGATCCCGCCTGGCACCGAAGGATTCTGGCTGTCCAGTGCACAGTAGACAGTTCCGTGCCGACTCCGCCGTTGATCCGCGACCGGCTCCGGCGAATCGGCGCATCGAGCCAAAATCTGTGCGTCGACCTGAGTGCTTACGTGATGTACTCCGTCGGACAGCCTAGTGAAGTCCGCGCTTCCGGCGACTCGATCGTGCTGGAGATCCCGACGCTGGTCCCGAGCCGAGCCCGCCGCAGTGCCCGTACCGAGGCTTCGGTGCGGCAAGAGAAAGGCCTGGACACACAGCGCGTCGACCAGGCCGCCGACCTGTTCCTCCATCTCCTGGCCGAAACCGACCCGTCAGCCGTTGCGCTCGGCCAGGAAGACGTCGTCCTCGCCGCCACCCGATGCGCCGAAATCGAGGCAAGCCTGGCCGAGATAGAACGCCGGATCGGCCTCCGGATGGCCCCGGACGAAATCCTCCGCATCCTCCGCGGCCTCGGCTGCGCCGCCGAGATCACCGGGGACCAACTGCAGGTCGTCGCCCCGTCGTGGCGCTCCACCGGCGACCTCGCGCTGCCCGTCGACATCGTCGAGGAGCTGGCCCGAATCCACGGCTACGACACACTGCCCGCTCGACGACCAGTCGTGGAGCTAACCCCGCGCCCTCGGCCCCCCTTGAGCCGCCAAGTGAGGGAGGTCCTGGCCGCGCGCGGCGGTGCGACGGAAGTGCTGACCTATCCATGGTCCGCCGACCACCTGCTCACCGCGTGCGGCCGCACCGCCGAGCTGACGATCGACCATCCCCCAGCCCTGGACCGCGCCCGGCTGCGCCCGTCGCTGATCCCGAACCTCCTCGAAGCCGCGGCAGCCAACCTGCGCTATCGCGACGAGTTCAGCATCTTCGAGGTCGGCACCGTCTTCCCCGCGACCGAGCGCACCTCCGCCGGAATCCTGCTTGCCGGACCGGACGGAGTCGACTTGTTCCGCCGAGCCAAGGGTCTAGTCGAGCTGATCCGCAGACACTGCCATCTCACCTCGCTGGACCTGTCCGGCACCCCCAACCTGACCTGGGCAGACCCCTCAGCACGACTGGCAATCCACCCGGGCGGCGCACTGGCGCTGGTCCGGCCTTCGGTGCTCCGGGCGGCGGGGATCGACCGGGGCGCGGTCGCGTGCGTCGAACTGGACCTCGACGCCCTGCGCACGCACCCGTCGCGAGAGAACCGCTACACCCCGGTCGGCGATCTGCCGGAGTCGGACTTCGATCTGTCCGTCCTCGCCGCCGATACCGTGCCGTGGTCGCTGGTCGCCGACACTGCGACCCAAGCCCACGCCTTGGTGCAGCGGGTGGCCTACGTCGGCGAGTACCGCGGTTCCCGGATTCCGGCGGACCACCGGTCGCTCACTTTGCGGGTCACCCTCCGCCCGCGGTCCGCGACGTTGACCGCGGGCGAAATCGCCAGCGCCCGCTCCACAGTGCTGGCGGCACTCGAGCGGGCGGGGGCGCGGTTGCGGTGAGGCTCAGCCGAGACCAGATCGGGCGATGACGTTCGCGATGCTGATCCGGACCGCGGTGAATCCACTGTGGACGAACGAATCGGCAAGGTCCACTGCGGACTGATCGGGGTAGTACCGTTCAGCGATCCCCGCCGCGACGCGCTTGATCCGGTCCGGCTCGGCGGAGATCCGCGCTTGCCCTTCGATGGCAACGAAACTGTAGGGCTGCCGCTCGTCGCTGACACAGACCGAGACGCGCCCGTCCCGCGCGAGGCTTTTGCCTTTGACGCTCCCCGGCGACAAGGCGAAGGCGAGTTCGTCGCCGTCGAGGACGAAGCAGATCGGGGTGACGTGGGGCCGCCCGTCGGCGCGGGTGAGGGCGAGGTGGGCGAGCCTGGTTCCCTCAGCGAGGAAGCTGCGCCATTCGGTGTCGGTCATGGTTGTCATCAGAGTGTTCCCTTCTCGGTTGACTGACGTGCACGAAGACGTCCAGCAACAGCCTGCTGGGCAAGGAAAAGCAGGATTCCGGCGGCGAAAGACACTGCACCCAGCCACATCCGGCCGGACTGCTCCAGCAGTGCCGTGCCGATCATCGGGCCGAGGACCGCGCCGAGGCTCCACGCGCTCGACGCGACGCCCAGGTACCCGCTGCGCAGATCAGGCGGCGCGAGAGCGGCGAACGTCGCGCCGAACTGGACCGCCAACCCGATCTGCCCCAAGCTGAGAATGAGGACCGCAATGGCATATCCAGCAATGCTCTGTGCGATGGCAGCCAGACCGCCGCCGAGCCCCACGAGCAACATCGAGGTGGCGAGCACCGCCCCACGATCGCGATTCGCCAGCACGGCGACAGCCACCGGTTGAAGGACCACGATGGCGAACCCGTTGAGCGCGAGCACGGCGCCGTAAGTGGCGGAGCTGAACTGCCTCGCAGTCATGAGCAGCGGCAAGGTGGCGAACGCCTGCATCAGCAGCGTAAAGCAGCCGACGTGGATCAGCGTCATGGTGATCATCAGACGATCGGCAAGCAACGCTGGCAGCAACGCGCGCCTCCGGCGACTCCCGCTGGACCGCGTCTCCGGCACCGCGGCCACCACGATCAACGCCGCGGCCAGCATCGCGACGGCGTTCAACCAGAACAGCAGACCGTATCCGCCACTCGCCAGCACCCCGGAAACCGTTGCGGCAACGGCGTATCCGAGATTCGCCGCCCAATAGAGAAGACTGAAAGCCCGCACCCGCTGTTCCGGCGGAAGGTCCGCCACCGCGGCCGATCCCGCCGGACGAAAGAGCCCGGCGGCGAGGCCGTAGCCGACAGCCGTAGCCCAGATGACCGGCGTCGCTCCGGCGGATCCCAAGGCGGCCAACGCGATCGCCGTCCCGAGAAACCCGAGGAGCATCGTCTTCCGCCGCCCGATCCGGTCGCCGAGCCAGCCTCCGAGCAGCTGCGACCCGAAGTCGCCGATGCCCACCGCCGCGACCACGGCACCCGCCGCCGTCGGGCTCATCCGGTGTTCCTGCGTCAGGTACAGCACCAGCATCGGCTGCACGAACGAGCCGCCTCGCGCGACGAGATGGCACGCACCGAGCGCCCACGCGAGGGACGGCAACCGAGTTCTGTCGGCGGTGATCGCTGTGACTGTCATGGCAACGACGCTAAGAGCGCCGAGAGATTAATAAAAGCGATTGTTTACGATCATATCCATCGTGGTTTGCGATACATTAAGCCCATGGCCGACCTGGACCTGCGGCAGCTGACGACGATGCTCGCGATCGCCGAGGAGGGAACGTTCTCGGCGGCGGCGAACCGGCTGGGCTACACGCAGTCGAGCGTGAGCCAGCACATTGCGGCACTGGAACGCGCGGTCGGCGGCGCAGTGTTCGACCGCCCGGGCGGTCCGCGCCCCGTGCGGATCACGCCCCTGGGCGCCGTGGTCCTCGAACACGGCCGGGAAGTGCTGGCGAAAGCCGATGCGCTGAATCAGGCGGTCGACCGGTTCAAAGCCGGTGAAGGCCGGATCGACGTCGGCACGCTGCAAAGCGTCTCCCACGCGATCCTGCCGACCGTGCTGCGCCTGCTCCGGGAAGAGCGCCCCCGTTGCGAAATCCGGCTCTCGGAACCGGACGAGCCCCGACTCGGCGAACTCGACCTGCTGTTCTACGACGGGCTCCTCAGCGAGGACACCGACCACGTCCTGCTGATGGAAGACCCGTACCTGGTGGTCGCGCCGCCCGGGGCCTTGCCGTCCGGCCCGGTGTCCGCACGAAAGCTGGACGGCAAGGCGATGGTGGCCTGGCCCGCGACCTGCGACCAGCCCAGATTGGAACAATCCCTGGCCGACGCCGGCGCGCGGCCGCGCATCGTGTTCCGGTCCGCGGGCAGCGAGACGATGGTGTCGATGGTGCGCGCCGGGATGGGCCTCGCCGTCCTGCCGTGGCTGGCGATCCACCAGGTCGTCTGCCGCGACTGCGGCGCGATCCACGGGCCGGAGGGGTGGCCGGACCTGCAGGTGCACGAGCTCGATCCCGCTCCGGCGCGCGCGATCTACCTGCACTGGCCGCCCGGCCGGGGCGACCAGTCTCCGCTTGCGGCGCGGGCGGTCGAGGTCGCGGTGGAGGTGGCCCGCGAGCTGGCTCAACAGGCCCCGGCACCCCGGACCTGACCGGCCTCGAGAGCACCGCCAACCTGCGCCGCGCGCGCCCCGGACCTGACCTGCCTCGCGCGCACCGCCGAATCGCTCGCGAACCTGCGCCGCGCGCCCTCGATAGCAGTCGCCGCCGAAACCACGCGCGAGCCAACCCAGACCGGCCCCGCTCCACCGGATCGAGAGCACTGCCAGCGCCCGCCGAGCAACCGCGGGAATCGCACGCCCGGAATCACCAGGTCGAGGGCACCACTCCGCGCCCCCGGCCATTCGACCTGATCAGGCCACCGTCGCGTCCACCGTGACCTCGATGCTCCCGCCGAGCGCCTTCGAATACGGGCACGTCTGGTGCGCAGCCGCGGCCAGCGCGTCGGCGGTCTCCTGATCCACCCCCGTCAACTCCAGGTGCAAGGCAGCGCTGAGCCAGAAGTTCGCCTCGTCGTGATGCAGCGTCACATCCGCGACTACTGCCAGGTCGACCAGCTTCACCTTCCGCTGCGCGGCGGCGATCCGGACCGCGCCCATGAAACACGACGACCAACCGGCCGCGAGCAGCTGCTCCGGGTTCGTCGCGCCTCCGTTGCCGCCCAGCTCCTTCGGGATGGCGAATTTCAGGTCGAGCGCACCGTCGGACGAAACCGCGCGTCCCCCGTTGCGGCCTTCGCCGGTGGTGGTGACGACGGCGGTGTAGGTGGTTTCAGACATGACTTTCCTTTCCAAGGGTTTTCAGGGGGTTTTCAGGGGGTTTTCAGAAGCCGCTGAGGACGGTGCCGGTGAGCGCCGCCAGCGCGCCGAGAATTTCGCGGAACGCCTGGGTGATCGGGTCCATCGGACGGGGCCTTTCGGTAGGCGACCGGGGCGCTGTCCTCCGGTCTCGGCGACGGGAGAACTTTCGCACGCACATTCGTCACCGGTCAAGACGGTTACGCATTTCTGTGACCTGCTACTCATAACCAGCTAGACCGGTTATAGTTCCTTGCATCCCGATTCGTCACCTGTCAGACTGGTGCGCATGGAGCACGCCTTCCCCTGCGGGAACCCGGCACTGGACTTCGTCGGCACGCTGCGGGCCCGCCGCAACGACGAGCCGGCCGAGATGCTGGGCTCGCCGCGCAGCCTGGACGCCTGGTTCCGCGAGTCGGGGGTCACCGGCACCGACCCGGCGAGCACGGCCGCCGACCTGGCCGGGGCGATCGCCGTCCGGGAGGCGATCTACGCGCTGGTCGCGGCCCGGCTCGTCGGCCGCGAGTACGACCCGGAGGCGTTGACGCTGGTCAACGAGGCGGCCGCGCAGCCGGACGCGGTCCCGCAGCTGAGCCGGAACGGGCGGCAGGTCCGTGCGACGGCGGCGCAGGCGTTGTCGACCGTGGCCCGGGCCGCGGTCACGATCCTGGGCGGACCGGACGCGGATCTGCTGAAGGAATGCGGACGGCCGGAGTGCACGCAGGTTTACCTAGACCATTCACGCGGGTCACGGCGGGAATGGTGCGCGATGGCTACCTGCGGAAACAAGATGAAGGCGGCCGCTTATCGAGCCCGGCAGCGGGGAAATCCCCCGCTGACTCCGTCGCGGCAATCCTGAAAGTTCAGCTGGCGAACAGTCGGCTCAGTGCCGAACGGCTGTCCTCGTCCGCCGCACGGTAGATCAGCACGCGCTGGTCCGGATTCTCCAGCGGGGCAAGCACTTCGAACCGCACAGTCAGCTCTCCGGCCTCGGGATGCCG
Organism: Amycolatopsis sp. NPDC003676; assembly: GCF_053587275.1. Classification (NCBI taxonomy): domain Bacteria; kingdom Bacillati; phylum Actinomycetota; class Actinomycetes; order Pseudonocardiales; family Pseudonocardiaceae; genus Amycolatopsis; species Amycolatopsis sp. NPDC003676. Next base: position 9,319 of record NZ_JBSFNS010000094.1, on the reverse strand, counting down.
CAGCACCTTGAGCCCCCGCCCGTTGATCGCGACGTCTCGTTCCGCCCACCACCGCGCGAATTCCTCGTCCCGGGCAAGGAACTCCGCGATCAGCTCGCTCAACTCCGCGTCGTCCGGATGCGTCGCCCAGGCTGCCCGCAGGTGCGCGATGCCTTGCCGTACCACGGTTTCCCGGTCGGTGTAGAACGTTTGCAGTTCCGGATGACGCAGGCACAGCCACATCGCGTTGCGCTGAGCTGACGGCAGCGTCTCGAAATCCACCAGCAACCGCGTCATTTCGCGGTTCCACGCGAGAATGTCGTAGCGATGGTTCAGCAGCATGGCCGGATGCGGGGAAAGATCGGCGATCAGCTGCGCCAGCGGTTCCGCCGCGACGGCCGCGGGTTTGTCCGCTGAACGAGGCTGCTGCTGGGCCAACCCGTAGAGGTAAGCACGCTCGCCAGGACTCAGCCGCAATGCTCCGGCCAGCGCCTCGACCACCTCCGCCGACGGACGCAGCCCACGCGCCTGCTCCAGCCGCACGATGTAGTCGATGCTCACGCCGGCCAGTTCGGCAACCTCCTCGCGGCGCAAGCCGGGCGTCCGCCGCGCCTGGCGACGCACGGGAAGCCCGAACTCGTCCGGGTCGAGGCGTTCGCGGCGGGTCCGCAGGAACGCGGCCAGCTCTTGGGTTCGGTCCACAGCGCGAGTCATCGCCGCCGACTCTACCCGAGGGTAGGACTCGCTTTCCCAGGCAAATCCCTCCCTTACTCCGGACGCGCGGCGAGAACAGGCTGGTCAGCGGCACTGGAGCACAAGCACAGGAGGACCCATGCCGCTCACTCTCGACACCTACCGGCTGCTGGGCCGTTCCGGGCTGCGGGTCTCGCCGCTGGCGCTCGGCACGGCGACTTTCGGCACCGAATGGGGCTGGGGCGTGGCCGAGGAGGGCGCGCGCCGGCTGTTCGACCAGTACGTCGAACGCGGCGGCAACTTCATCGACACCGCGCCGACCTACACCGACGGCACCGCCGAGCGCATGCTCGGCAAGTTCGCCCGCGGCAACCGCGAAAGCCTTGTCCTGGCGACGAAGTACACCACCCTGCGCCGCCCCGGCGACCCGAACTCGGGCGGACCGCACCGCAAAAACCTGTTCGCGTCCGTGGAGGCCAGCCTGCGGCAGCTGAACACGGACTACCTCGACCTGCTCTACCTGCACGTCTGGGATTTCACGACGTCGGTCGAGGAAATCCTGCGCGGCATGGACGACCTCGTCCGGCAGGGCAAAATCCTTTACGTCGCGATGTCCACCGCGCCCGCGTGGCAGATCTCGCGCATGCAAGCCATCGCCGACCTGCGCGGTTGGGCGCCGCTGGTCGCACTGCAGGTCGAGTACAGCCTCGTCGAGCGCACCGGCGAGCGCGACCTGCTCCCGATGGCCCGCGAGATGGGTCTCGGCGTAGTGCCGTTCTCCCCGTTGGGAGGCGGCGTCCTGACCGGCAAGTACACCCGCGCCGACTTGACCGCCGCCGACCCGGCCCCGGGCGAGAGCACGCGCAAGAGCTTCAATCTCGCCGTCGGCGCGGTCACCGAACGCAATCTGGAGATCGCCGACGTCCTGGCCGGCGTCGCCGAGGAGATCGGCTGCACCCCCGCCCAGGCCGGGCTCGCCTGGACGCTGCGGAACCCCGCGGTGACCGCGCCGATCATCGGGGCGCGCACGCCTGAGCAGCTGGAAGACAACCTGGCCGCACTGACCGTCGAGTTCGCCGAGCCGCAGCTGGCCCGGCTCGCCGAAGCCAGCGCGATCCGGCTCGGCATCCCGCACGACCAGCTCGCCAGCGACCACCTCCGCACGGCGACCCGGGGCGACCTGACGATCGAAGACCGGCACTGACCGGCGGCGGCCCCTGTCGCTTGCGCACGACGGCAGGGGCTGACCTTTTGCCAGCTGCGCGAAATGCCGCGGCCGCGAATACGAAACCACCCCCAGTCCGAGCGAACGCCTAACCACCCAGTTCAGCATTTCCGCCCGAATCCGTTCAACCCTCCGGAAGTCGGTGATTCCGAAGACCGGGCAGAATCGCTGCACCGGACCACCCTGATCCGCGGTCTTCCGTGCGCCCGCGCAGTTTCCCACTGTCCACTATAGACAGTAGGAAACACGCTGGGTGGCCGGGATCCGCGCTCGCGCCACCCGTCCGGCGCAATCTCCGGAAATCCGTTCGGCAAGCACCACAAGAGACAGTGGTCTTGCTTGACAACGTTGACGGATAACAGCCGCTCCGCCTTTCTTTGCCAGCTGTTGACCTTTCCCGCGCTCCGGGCGTATGGTCTAGACCAAGAAGCCCACCCCCTTCGCTCGAACCTCCCGCGGGCCGGCTCCCGGAAAGCCGGTGCGTCGCTTTGTCGTACCCGCACAAGGAAACGAGCATTCCCCGAAGGAGCTGTCCATGAAAGCGAACCGGAAACTCGTCGCCGCCGCGGTCGGCACGGCGATCGCCCCGGTGCTCGTGCTGATCAGCCCGGCAGGCATCGCCAGTGCGCACGGGTACGTCAACGCGCCGGCCAGCCGGCAGGCCCAGTGCGCGCAGGGAGTCGTTTCCTGCGGCCAGATCAAGTACGAACCGCAGAGCGTCGAAGGACCCAAGGGCCTGCACAGCTGCAGCGGCGGCAACGCGCAGTTCGCCGAACTGAACGACAACAACAAGGGCTGGAAGGCGTCGCCGGTCGGTTCCTCGGTGGCCTTCACCTGGAAGTTCACCGCCCGGCACCGCACGTCCAACTACGAATACTGGATCGGCAACGACAAGATCGCCACGGTGGACGGCGGCGGCCAGCAGCCCCCGGCGACCGTCACCCACAACGTGAACCTCAAGGGGCACACCGGAAGGCAGACGGTGCTCGCCGTCTGGAACATCGCGGACACCGCGAACGCCTTCTACGCCTGCATCGATCTGCAGGTCAGCTGACCCGGACGGTCCACAACAGACACTGAGGCGCGGGCCGTGGCGGCGGCCCGTGCCTCAGTGCGCGTCCGCGGCTTTTTCCGGGAATGACAAAACCGGCCAGTTTCCCCCGCATTCGTTGACCCCGTCTCCCGGCCGTGGCTAGCGTGCCGGTCACCGGAAAAGGGCACGACTCCAGGAGGCGGTTTTCCTTGATTTCCCGGCGGGCATTCCTCGGCGCATCCGCGGCAGCCGCGACATTTCCCCTTTGGAATGCCGCGTTCGCCTCCGCGACCACCCCCGACACCGCGAAGGTCGCGTTCGACGACCGATCCGGCGCCAGTCAGGCGTACGCGTACATCACCGGCACGACGCTGGACAACCGGCTCGTCATCCTGAAAGCCGATGGCACGCCTTATTATCCTCCGTCCCCGGGCAGCGACCACACGCCGCTCGGCGAGGACTGCGCGATCCCGCTGAAGTCGCTTTCCCAGGTCACCGTCCCGAAAATGTACGCGGCCCGGATCTATGTCGCCCTCGAGAGCAAACTGGACTTTTTCGTCAACCAGGGACCGGCGCTCGTGCATCCGAGCTTCCTCGCCGCCGACGACCCGAATTACGGCCGGAACTGGTCGTTCTGCGAATTCACCTTCAACAACGACGTGCTGTTCGCCAACATCAGCTATGTCGACTTCGTCGCGATCCCGATCGGCCTGCACCTCACCACGACCGGCTCCGGCGACCAGACCGTGCCCGGACTGCCGGCCCGCTCGCTCGACCCGATCTGCGACGCGCTCAACGCCCAGGGCGGCAAATGGGGCACGCTCATCGAGACCGGCGGCGACGGCAAACCGCTGCGCGCCCTGTCCGCGCATTACCGCGCCGACCAGTTCGGCGGATACCTCGACGGCTACATCGACGAGGTGTGGAAGAAGTACGCCAGCGAGACGCTCACCGTCGACACCCAGGTGCCCGGCCTCGGCGCGTTCACCGGCCAGGTCGGCTCCGACGGCGTGCTCGCCTTCAACAACGGCGAACGATTCGGCAAACCCGCCACGCCGGACGTCTGGAGTTGCGACAGCGGCCCGTTCGCCATCAAACAAGGCGACAGCGACGCCCGAAAAGCGATCATCCCCCGGCTGGCCGCGGCGTTGAACCGCACTACCTTGCGCGACAACCCGAAACAGCCGACCGGCGAGGATCCCGCGAAGTTCTACCAGAACACGGAAACCAACCACTACGCACGGATCGTGCACAGCAAACTCCCGGACAACCGAGGCTATGCCTTCCCGTACGACGACGTCTCCCCCGGCCCCGATTTCAGCGGCGCAGTCCAGGCGGGCGACCCGGACACGCTCACTATCACGGTAAACGCCTTACGCTGAGCCAAAGACGGTGCCGCGGTCCTTTGTGTACCGCGGCACCGTCATCCGGTGAGATCGCCTTCCCGCTCGTTCTTCGCCGCGTAAAAGGCCAGCTTCTCCTCGTCGACTTCCACCCCGAGCCCAGGCCCGGTCGGCACCTGCAGCCGGCCGCCGGAAAGCCGCAGCGGTGCGACGATGTCGTCAGCGTGCAGGTAATACATGCTGTCGATCGCCCGCGACAGCACCGGCGTGCTGGCCACCACCGCCAGATGCGCGGCGGTGGCGATGCCGAGTTCGCCGCCGCTGTGCAGATTCATCCCGAGCCCGAACGTCTCGCAATGCGCGGCGAGGGCCTTCGTCGCCGCGATGCCGCCCCATTTGTAGACGTCACCGTGGATCACGTCGACCGCCCCGAGCCGCACCGCCGGAGCGAACTCCTCGAACCGGACCACGCACATGTTGGTGCACAACGGAATCCGCACCTTCGCGCGCACCTGGCTCATCCCCTCGATCCCCGCGCACGGGTCCTCGAGGTACTCCAGATCCAGCTCCTCCAACGCGATCCCGGCGCGAATCGAATCCGGCACCGACCACGCGGCATTGGGATCGACCCGCAGCTCGACATCCGGCAGCGCGCTCCGCAGCGCCCGCATGATCCGGACATCGCCGCGAACGTCCCGGGTGCCTTTCAGTTTCACCGCCGAGAATCCGCCCTCGGCCACCACCCTCGCCGCGTGTTCGGCCAATCCCTGCGCGAGTTCCGCACCTTCCGCACCAGGCGCGTCCGCGCGCGTGATCAACGCGGTGATCGGCACCTCGGTCCGCACCGCCCCGCCGAGCAGATCCGTCACGGACTGCCCGGTGACCCGCCCGATCAAATCCCAGCACGCGACATCCAACCCGGCCAGCGCCGCATAACCCAGATATCCGTGGAAAAACGGCACCATGTGCTGTCGGCGATGGAACGCTTCGAGCGCGAACGGGCTCGTCCCGATCATTTCCGCGCCCAGTTTCCGAGTCAGCTCCGCGACCGGACGCCCCCACATCGTCTCGCCCCAGCCCTCGGCGCCGGTGTCCGTGCGCAGCCGTACCACCGTGCGGGTTTCGCCGGTCTTGGTCTCGAACGAACTGGTGAACGGATTCGTCAACGGCAGATTCACCACCCAGACGTCAACCTCGGTGATCTTCATGCCCGCGACCCCAGCGCCACCGACACGACCCGTCGAATCGGTTCCAGCTCAACGTTTTCCACCGCGGCCTCGGCGCTGGGCATTTCCTCGATCGCGGGCTCGGCCTTCAACAAGACCCTAAACACCCGCGGCAACACCGTCCGCCCGACCAGATCCTCCGCGAGCACCGCAGCCTCCGGAGTGTCCATTTTGTACTGCGCGGCAAGATAGTCGGCGAGCCGCGCGTACATCACCGCGAACATCGCCTCGTAATACGCCTTCGCGCTGTCCGGCAACCGCTCGGCGGCCGAAATGCAAAGACGGCAAGTCCGTGCCTGCGGCTCCCAGGTCAGCAGCTGCTGGAACCGGCCGCAGAACAGCGCAACCGCCTCCGCCGGGTCGTCCGCGTAGGCGTCCGGCGTCATCAACTTGCCGAGGTAGAGCTCGCGGACGAGGTCGAGCACCGCGAGGAACAGCTTGTCCTTGCTCTCGAAGTGCGCGTACAGCGACCGCTTGGACGTCCCCGCGCTGGCCGCGACCGCGTCCATCGACGCGCGCTCGAACCCGGTCTCGAGGAACACGTTCTTCGCTGCCAGCAGGATGTGCCTGCGCAACTCCGCACCCCGCAGCTGCGAACCGCCTTCACGCGCCATCTTGCCTCCGCCAAAAGTAAACGGTACGGTGGAGTTTACTTCCTGCTCCACCTCTTCGACAGTCTCCTGGAGTGCCCGCATGATCGTCGTCACCGCCCCCACCGGGAACATCGGCAGCCACGTCCTCGCCGAGGTCGCCGACGGTTCCCGCCCCGTCCGCGCGATCGTCCGCGACCCCGCGAAACTGCCCGACGACCTGCGGGAACGCATCGAAGTCCACCAGGGTTCACACAGCGATCCCGAGGTACTCGCCCGAGCCTTCGACGGCGCGGACACCGTGTTCTGGCTCGTCCCGCCCGACCGCCGAGCCGCCAGCGCCGACGAGGCCTACTCCGGCTTCGCCCGCCCCGCCGTCGAGGCGATCCGCACGCACGGCGTCCGCCGGGTCGTGTCGGTCAGCGCGCTCGGCCGCGGCACCGCCTTCGGTGAACGGGCCGGACACGTCACCGCCACCCTGGCGATGGACGACCTCATCGCCAGCACCGGCGTTGCCCTCCGCGCGCTGGCGAATCCGACCTTCATGGACAATCTGCTGCGCCAAACCGCGGTGATCAAAGAACAAGGCACGTTCTACGACATCCTGCCGCCGGACTACGCCGCGCCGACCGCCTGCACCCGCGACATCGCCGCGGTCGCGTCCCGGCTGCTGCTCGATCCTTTGTGGACCGGCCGCGAAGAAGTCCCGATCCTCGGCCCGGAAGACCTGTCGCTGAACCAGGAAGCCGAAATCATGAGCGAGGTTTTGGGGATTCCGGTTAAGTACCAGCAGGTTCCGGTTCCGGCCTTGGGCGAGCAGGTCCGTGCGAGCGGCTTCTCCGAAGCGATGGCACAGTCCATGGTGGACATGATGACCGCGAAGCTGAACCACCTGGACGAGGGCGTCACCCGCACGCCGCAGCACGCCGTCGAGACTCCGACGACTTTCCGCCAGTGGTGCGAAGAAGTCCTCAAGCCCGAGGTAGAGAAGGCCTGATCGGTCCGCTGCGGGCCAGCCCAGGCAAGGCGTGGGCCGACCCGCGGCGAAACGCTCGTTCAAACCGTTCATCAGCGCGTCCGCTTCGACCACGATCCGGCTGGACGCGGAGGAGGTCCGCCGCCGATGATCGATACCGCGCCCGCACCGCCAGCGGCTGTCAATGGCACTCAGTGCACTTCGCTAGCCGCCCGGCAAGCAGGTCATCCGGACTCGGCCTCGCGCAACGCGGCGCCGATCCGGGTCACCACCTCGTGCAACGGCGTCGCAGTGCTGAGTACCGCCACCACCGTGCCCGGCTCCGCCTCGCCGGACGGCTTCCCACCGGAGGTCCGGAACGCATCCGCGACCAGGGTGAACGCCTCCGTCGCCGCAGCCGCGATGTCGTCGCGCCCGCCGCTGCGCAGCCAGCGCCGCAAGACATGGTTGTTGGCCGCCGCGATCGCCGCCGCAGCCACCGCGGCCCGGAGCGTCGCTGCTTCATCGCCAGCCGCGGCAAACCGGTCCTGCAGATAGCGAGCGAGGACACGCTGGTAACGGTCGACCGTCGCGACTTCCTTGTCCCGCAACGACGGCACCGTGCGCGTGAGGCTGAACCGCTTGAGCGAGACGTCCAGTTCCGCCGCGTAAGACTCCAGCACGAGCGACACCGCGGCGGTAGCCACCTCGATCGGATCGCGCGCAGGGTCGGCGGTCTCGAAGACCTGCTCCATCTCGGCGACGATCTCGTCGTGATTGGCGAAGAGGACGTCGTCCTTGCTGTCGAAGTACCGGAAAAACGTGCGCCGCCCGACGCCCGCGGCCGCGGCGATGTCGTCGATGGTCGTCGCCTCGTACCCGTTGGCCGCGAAGAGATCCACAGCCGCCGTCGCAAGCGCACGACGCAACTGCCGCCGCCCGGCAGGCGTGGCCCCGACCCGGGTGCGCGGCGTCTCCGTCATCCCCGAACGGTAGCAGCCCGGGTTGCTAGTGGCACTGAGTGCCGTTAGCATGGGTCGCGCACCCCATGCGAGCGGAAGGCGTCGACGATGACACTCGACCAGCAACTGCGGCCCGACCACCACACCGGCCCAGACCCAGCAGACGCCTACTACGGCGGGGTGTTCGGCTGGTCCGTCCGACGGCAGGGCGCGCGCCTGTTCCTGGCCTTGGAAAACTGCCTGTGCGCAGTCACCCTGCCGAAACTCACGTCGGGCCCCGTGCTCGCGCACCTGTCCGCCCTGGGCTGCGACAGCCCGTCCCTGATCCTCCCCACCCAGCACGGCCCGCGCCTGGCGATCCTCGCCGAAACCGACGGCGAACTCCTCCTGCGAGGCACCCTGCCCGCAGACGTAACCGTCCTGGACAGCGGCGCGCTCCTCCCCCTGCCGATCGGACAGCAAACCCCCGGCATGGGCCCCGAGTGGCTGACCGCCCCCGACCCGAGGCACCGCTGGCTGCCGAGCGTGAGCGCGGTGCTGGCCGGAGTGCGCCAACGCCCCTGACCCCGTTCCCCCGCATGGGCCGCACCGCTTCCAGAGTGCCTCCCACGACCGACGGCACCGATCCGTTATGCCCTCCGCGACACCGATTTCCGCGCGCCGACTTCACTTAAGCTCGTGCCGTGGGGCCCCTTCACGGGCGGTGGAACCTAAGCGCCGCAAGAGCCGTTACACAGGCCCGCGCCTTCGCCCCTTCGCGGCATAGCCGCGCTCCGTGCCGTGAGGGGAACCCTCACAGACTCAGATTCCCTCAGGGTTCCCCTCACGACCCGCGCAAGGCGGTGAGGGAACCCTCACCGGCTCTCGCACGCGGAGCGTGCCTGGCCGCCCTACGACCCGATGCAGTCCGTGAAGGGCTCCTTGAGGGAATCTGATTCCCTCAAGGAGCCCTTCACAGCTCGCCAGCCCACCTGCTCACTCGCCGCCGCGATGCGCCCCCAATGCGGCATTGGGTGCACGCGATGCACCCAAAGTGGCATTCGGCGCATCCCACGCACCCCATGCGGCATTCGGCGCATCCACGCACCCCATGTGGCGTTGGGTGCATGCGACGCACCCAACGCCGCATCGGGGCGCAAGCCCCACCACCCACCGAACCGCAGCCGATGCACCCAATTCGAGGCACCCACGCCACCCCCCCGCACCAGTGCACCCAACTCGAGATGCGCCCACACCACCCCCGCACCCCGATACGAAGCCAAAAACACGGCGCGGAGGTGCTTGTCAAGGCATCTTTCCCGCCTTGACAAGCA